>CAZJRV010000203.1:0-4981 GCA_964548235.1 uncultured Verrucomicrobiota bacterium | reverse complement strand
CAGATGGGTCTTCCGATGACGAGCCAGTTGGCGCCGGCTTCAATAGCCTCGGCGGGGGTGAGGGTTCGTTTTTGGTCGCCAGTGTCGCTGCCTGCCGGGCGGATGCCGGGGGTGATGAGTTGGGTTTCGGGCGGGAGAATTTTTCGTAAGGGCACGATTTCCTTTGGCGAACACACGAGGCCTTTGAGTCCAGCTTGTGTGGCGAGGGTGGCGAGGTGTTGGACTTGTTGGGCGGGGTTTTTTTGGATGCCGATTTCGGTGAGGTCGGTTTCGTCCATACTGGTGAGGACGGTGACGCCGAGGATGAGGGGGGAATTGTCGGCTTCGTTGGCGGCGGCTTGGGCGGCGCGGAGCATTTGGGTGCCGCCGCTGGCGTGGATGGTGAGCATTTGCACATCGAGCCGCGCAGCACTGGCGACAGCTTTGGCGACGGTGTTTGGGATGTCGTGAAATTTGAGATCGAGGAACACGTTTGCGCCGGTGTCGCGAACGCGCCGGACGATGTCGGGGCCTTCGGCGACGAAGAGTTCTTTGCCAATTTTGAATGCGCCGACGGCGGGGGCGAGTTGTTCGGCGAGGGCAAGCGCACGCGCGGCGTCAGGAACGTCCAACGCGGCGATGATGGGATTGTGATTATTCAACACGCGGAGATTAGCATCCGCGCGTGCGGTTGAAAAGCTGGAAGCGGTTTTGCGCGTTTAGCGTTTGCGCGGGGCACGGCGGGGGTCGAAGCGGCCGTCGAGTTTTTTGGCTTTTTCTGGGTCGCCCATATCTTTGAGGCGTTGGTCGACGCGATCCATCCACACGAGGACTTCCTTGTCCTGCGTTTGCACGCGGAGGGTGGAGAGATATTGTTTGCGGGCTTGAAGTGTTTCGGCGGGAACGTTGCGGCCTTCGCCGAGGCGGCCGAGGTAGTATTGGACGTTGCGCAAGCCTTGCGAACGCTTGTCGCGTGCCTTGTCGCCGGTGGCGGTGAGGAGTTGGAAGCTTTCGGTCATGCGTTTGTTGACGATGACATTGGCGTCTTCGCTGACGCCCATATAGTTGGCGGCAATCTGCCGGATGCTGCTGCGATTCCGGTCATCCAAATCTGGGTTGTCGTAAAGATTGGCGAGGATGGGCATCGCCTTGGCGCCGAGCACGCCGGTGAGGTAACCGAGCACGGAGCGGTCAATATATGTGTACTCCACTTCTTCCTTGCCGTCGCGTTGGCGCCGTTTTCCGGTGCGGACGAGTTGGGTTTGGGCTTGGTCCACAAAGCGCGTGTCTTTGTGTTCGCGCAGGATATTGAAAAGCATCCCGCGGTTTTGGCGGTCGAGAAAGGAGACTTCGCGGCTTTCCTCGATGATGGGTAGCGAAAGCAAATCGCGCGTGGCGAGCAGGTAGGTTTCCTTGTGCACCTCGGGCGAAAGATCCTCGAGCGCCTTGGCAATGTATGCCACCTCAATGGCGCGCCGGGTTTTTTTCAGCACACCCAACAGTGAGTGCTCGGCGGCGGGGATGGCGGCGACATCGCGCTTGCCGATGTGGCGCACGGTGTTCAGCAGGCCAATGCGCAGGCTGGGCGGGAAAATGGGGTCGGGATAAATGCGGCCTTCGGACCAGTTGCCGGAAATAATTTCGGCGGTGTTTTCGCGATATTCGAGATCGACATTTTTGCTCAGGAAATTTTCGATGGCCGGCAACGCGTGAGTGCCCATAGAGGTGAGCTCTTCAAACTGCCGGATCACCTGCCGCACTTGGATGCGATGCGCATCGGTGTTATTGCTGCGGCGGTCTTCGTTGGAGAGGTCAATTTTTTTCAGATATTCCAGCACTTCTTGAGGCGATCCCGTGGCCGCGCCGGGCACAACGACCTCGTGCGTTATTACCTGCGGCTTGCGCGCTTTGAGGGTGTTGATTTCATTCCGCAAACTGGCGAGTTGTTCCGCGTGTTCTGTGGAAGCGGTTTCAGTGTGCTCGCCGCGAGCCATGGTTTTTTGGCTGGATACAACTAGGTACGTTCCCGCAATGGAAATCGCGGCAACGGCAAAAAGGGTGACAATAATTTTCATTTTTTAACAAATAAACCCGACGCACAGTTCGACGTATATTAAACGGAAAGGTTACCTCGAGCGCGCTTGACCGCAGGCGGATCGGCGTGCATAGCTGTGCGCCGCGTCCCTTGGATGAGTGGACGAGCTAAATTGTTCAATCAGATTTCTGCCACACCCCCGGGCCATGCCCTGTGGGAAGCCGTGGCGGCTGGCGGCGCTGTGTCTTGCGCGGGCGTGGACGCGGCGGGTTGGGCGCATCTCGCCGCCGAACTCCGCGCGCGCACTAGCCGCACGGTGGTCTTGGTGGTGGCCAAGCTCAAGTTTCAAGAAACTCTCCAGCAGGATTTGGAAACGTGGCTGCAGTTGATGGAGGTCGACGCGCCTGCGCGGTTTTATCCCGACTGGGAAGTGTTGCCGCACGAAAACAAGCTCCCCCACGCCGACGCCATCAGCGAACGGCTTGAGACATTGCAAACACTCGCGGGCGAGGCCGCCCCCGTCATCACCGCCACCGTTGCGTCGCTGATGCAATGCACGCTGCCGCCCACAGAAATTGCTCATCGCACGCGCACGCTGCGGCTGGGCGATCGGTTGGATCCGCTGGACTTCATCGAATGGCTGGAGGCGCAGGGCTATGAGCCGGAGGCGCAAGTCACCGCGCGCGGGGAAATTTCTTTGCGCGGCGGCATTGTGGATGTGTTTCCGTTTACCACGCCGTGGCCGGTTCGCTGCGAGTTTTTTGGCGATGAACTGGAGTCGCTGCGTTACTTCAATCCGCTTAGCCAGGTTTCGCGCGAGAAGATTGACAGCGCCACCTTCGCGCCCGGCGGCGAGATGGGGTTGCTGCGTGATCTCAAGGAGCACCCGCGCGCCACGTTGCTGGAACATTTGTCCGATGACGCCGTGCTGCTTTTCTGCGATCCCGATGCACTCACCGAGGCGGCCGCGGAAAAGGTGATGGAGATTCCGCCGGGCGATCCGTTCCACATCGAATGGACCACGCTGCTTGCGCGCATTGATGACCGCAAACTTTCGTGCGTGGAATTGCACGAGTTAGCCGATGACGATGCCGACCTCACGCTGGAGATTCACAGCCTAGAGGCTTTCCGCTCGATGGATCGTCGCACGGAGGAGCCGCAAGTGGTGGAGGCGCAACGGCGCGAATTTTTTGCACAACTTCACCGCTGGCGGCGGCAGGATCATTCGGTGGTGGTGCTGTGCAATAACGAGGGCGAGCAGCAACGCTTGGAGGAACTATGGCGCGAGTATGGCTTCGCGGAAGACGGCGGCGCGTTGGAGATTGCGCAGGGCGCGTTGAGTCGTGGCTTTTTGTTTCCGGCTGGCAAATGGGTGGTGGTGAGTGATGCGGAAATTTTTGGCCGCTACAAAGTGCAACGTCCGCGCCGCCTCAAGAGTCGTCACGGTTCGGCGATGCGCTCGGCGTTTGATATTAATTTCACTGAAATGGAGGAGGGCGATTTCGTGGTGCACGTGCAGCACGGCATCGGGCGGTTTCAGGGAATGAAGGTACTGCCGCTTTCCGGCGCGCGCGAAGGCGATGCGGAGAATGGCCACGAATGTTTGGTCATCGAATATGCTTCCACCGATCCTGATAATCTGCCACCGAAACTTTATGTGCCCGTCAGCGAAGCGCATCTCGTCAGCAAATACGTCGGCGCGGGCAAGGCCACGCCAACGCTCAATTCGCTGGGCGGTAAGCGTTGGAATAAAACGAAGGAGAAAGCCGAGCGTGCCGTGGCCGATCTCGCCAGCGAAATGTTGCGCATCCAAGCCGTGCGCGAGGCGGAGGAGGGCTTTGGCTTTCCAGAGGACACGCCGTGGCAGCGCGAGTTTGAGGCGGCTTTTATTTATGAAGAAACCCCCGATCAGGAAAAATCCATCGACGATTCCAAGGGCGATATGCAGCGGCCCAAACCGATGGATCGGTTGATTTGCGGAGACGTCGGCTTCGGCAAAACTGAGGTGGCCATCCGCACGGCGTTCAAGGCGGTGATGGCCGGCAAACAAGTCGCCGTGCTCGTGCCCACCACGGTTTTGGCGCAGCAACATTTTCTCACCTTCGCCGAGCGGATGGCGGATTACCCCGTGCGCGTGGAACTGCTCTCGCGGTTTCGTTCCAAGAAACAACAACTCAAAACCATCGAGGCGATGGCCGCCGGCGCGGTGGATATTGTCGTCGGCACGCATCGGCTGGTGCAGCCGGATGTGAAGTTCAAGGACCTCGGCCTTGTGGTCATCGATGAGGAGCAACGCTTCGGCGTGGCGCACAAGGAACGCTTCAAGCAACTCCGCACGCACGTGGACGTCCTCACGCTGAGCGCCACGCCCATCCCGCGCACGCTTTATCTCGCCCTCACCGGCGCGCGCGATATGAGCACCATCGAAACCGCGCCGCAGGATCGTCTGCCGGTGGAGACGATTGTGTCCGATTACAACGAGCAAACTATCCAACGCGCCATCCGCCGCGAGTTGCATCGGGGCGGCCAGGTGTTTTTCCTGCACAATCGTGTGGGCACCATCCACACGATGGAACAAAAACTGCGCGCGATCGTTCCCGAGGCGAATATCCTTGTCGGCCACGGCCAAATGAAAAGTGATGAACTGGAAAAAGTAATGACCGCATTCATCAATGGCGAAGCCGATGTGCTGCTGTCCACCACGATTATTGAAAGCGGCATTGATATCCCGAATGCGAATACCATCATCATCGACCGCGCCGACCGCTTTGGCCTCAGCGACCTGTACCAACTGCGCGGTCGCGTGGGTCGATACAAGCATCAGGCCTACGCGTACATTTTGCTGCCACGCCACGCTGCGCTGTTGGCCGACGCGCGCAAACGCATAAGCGCCATCAAGCAATACTCCAGCCTCGGCAGCGGATTCAAAATTGCGATGCGCGATTTGGAAATTCGCGGCGCGGGCAA
>CAZJRV010000202.1:0-5021 GCA_964548235.1 uncultured Verrucomicrobiota bacterium | reverse complement strand
CGTGATTGACGGCATCAAGAAAATTAGCAAACCGGGTCTGCGTAAGTACGTGGGCGCCGGCGAAATGCCGAGAGTGCTTGGCGGGTTGGGCGTGGCAATTGTTTCCACATCGCAGGGTGTGATGAGCGGTGCCAGCGCCCGCGCAAAGAAAGTTGGGGGGGAAGTGCTGGCCCACGTTTGGTAATATTTTTAAGAAACTTTTTAAGGAAAAGACGATGTCAAGAATTGGTAAAATGCCCGTGCCCGTGCCGAGCACCGTGAAGGTGAACCTCAGCGGCCGCTCAATTTCGGTGGAAGGCCCCAAAGGCAAACTACAGTTGGACCTCCCCGAGCGCACGGAAGCAAAGCTGGAAGACGACCAAATCATCGTCACCCGTGAAAACGACGAGAAACGCTCCAAGGCCATGCACGGCCTCGCGCGCAGCCTCATCAACAATATGGTGGTGGGCGTGGACAAGGGCTTTGTAAAAAAACTCGAGATCCACGGCGTCGGTTTCAAGGCCGCCGTGCAGGGCCAGAAACTCAACCTGTTGCTCGGCTACTCGCACGAAATCAACCACGAAATCCCGCAGGGCCTCACCGTTACCGTGGAGAACGGCACGAACGTCACCATCGAGGGCGCTGACAAAGCCGTCGTTGGCAAAATGGCCGCCGAGGTGCGCAGCTACTATCCGGTGGAACCCTACAAGGGCAAAGGCGTGCGCTACAGCGACGAACACGTCATCCGCAAACAAGGCAAACAAGTTCAGTAAGGAAAATTTCCGATGAGACCCGAGCAGAAACGCAAGATCGCACAACGCCGCCGCTGGCGGATTCGCAAAAAGCTCCACGGCACCGCCGAGCGTCCGCGCATGGCCGTCCGCTTTACCGAGCGCAACATTTACGTGCAGTTCATCAACGACGACGAAGGCCGCACGCTGGCCTCCGCCTCCACGCGCCACAAGGCGCAGACCGGGCGCGAAACGCTCGCCGCCAACAAGGCCGGCGCTGAAGTGCTTGGCCAAGCCGCCGGCGAAGCCGCCAAGGCCGCTGGAATCAGCAAAGTGATTTTTGACCGCTGCGGCGCGCGCTACGTGCAGGATGGAAAAATTGACATCTTCGCCCATGCCGCCACCCGCGCCGGACTGAATTTCGGGCTCGATTTGGAAAAGAAGGAAAAGAAAAAATCCAAGCCCAAAAAAGACGCCAAGGAAGAGAAAGCCGGAAAGCCAAAGAAGGAGAAAAAGGAAAAGAAACCAAAGAAGGGAAAAAAGGCTGAGAAGCCCGAACCCGTTGCCGAGGCAGAAGTTGCCGAACCGGCCAAACCGGCCAAACCGGCTGAAGAACCTGAAAAAGCCGCGCCCGCCGAGGCCACTGAATAATAATTTAACACGAACCAAACACCCATCAACGTGGCAGAGGAAACAACAACTACCCCATCCGAGACTCCCGCCGAGGCGGCACCCGCAGCTGAAGCGGCGCCCGCGGCGGACACTCCCGCAGTGACTCCTGCTGAGTCTACCGCACCCGCGCCCGCGCCCGCACGGCAGAATGACCGTGGCCCCCGTGGCGGCGGCAATCGTGGCGGCGGCGGCAATCGTGGAGGAGGTCCCGGAGGCCCGGGAGGGCGTGGCGGCAATCGCCGGGGCGGTCCGCGCGAACGGCGCGCGCCGGCTGTGGTGACCGATTCCGAGGGCAACGAGCTGACCGAGAAAGTGGTGTTCATCAATCGCTCCAGCAAAGTGGTGAAGGGCGGCCGGCGTTTTGGGTTTAGTGCGCTGGTAGTTACCGGCAACCGCAAGGGCGGTGTGGGCGTGGGCATCGGCAAAGCCCGCGAAGTGGTCACCGCCATCCAGAAGGGCAATGAAGATGCCCGGCGCGAAATGGTGAAAGTTTCCCTCCACGGCGCGACGTTGCCGCACGAGGTGTATTCCATTTACGACGGCGCGCGCGTGTTGCTGCGTCCCGCCTCGCCCGGCACGGGCATCATCGCCGGCAAGACTGTCCGCGCCGTGCTCGAGAGTGCTGGCGTGCGCGATGTGCTCAGCAAATCACTCGGCTCCAACAACCCCGCCAACGTGGCCAAGGCCACCATGCAGGCTCTGCAAAGTTTGCGCCTGCGCGAGGATGTGCTGAAGGGCCGCGGGAAAAAATCAGACTAATTCAGGAGAAATTTATCATGCGATTGCACGACCTCAAACCCCGACCCGGCGCCAAGACCCGCCGCAAGCGCGTGGGACGCGGTCCCGGCAGCGGCCGGGGCAAGACCAGTACGCGCGGCCACAAGGGCCAAAAGGCCCGCGCCGGCAGCAGCACCCGCGCCACCTTTGAGGGTGGCCAGATGCCCTACATCCGCCGCCTGCCCAAGCGTGGGTTCAACAATTTCAATCATCGCACTGCATACTTGGCGGTGAACCTGTGTGACCTCGAAATGCATTTTGACGATGGGGCCACGGTGGACGTGGCGGCCATCATTGCCAAAGGCCTTGCCAACGGGAAGGGCAGCGTGAGGGTGAAAATCCTGGGCACGGGTGAGTTGAAGAAAAAACTTTCCGTGACGGCGCACAAATTCAGCGCCTCGGCCCGCGCAGCCATTGAGGCGGCGGGCGGCAGCTGCACCGCGCTCAACACGGCACCTCAGCCGGAGACACCGGCGGAAGCACCGGCTGCGGAGGAATAATCACGCCTCATGTTCGCTCGGTATTTCCAAACCCTCAGCAATTGCTTCAAGATTCCGGAACTCCGGAGTCGCATTATTTTCACGTTGTTATTGTTGTTGGTGTGTCGGCTGATCGCGCTGGTGCCGGTGCCGGGCTTGGATGGGGGGGAGTTGGCCAACGCTTTCGCGGACATGGCCAAGAAAACCTCTGAGGAGGGCGGCAACACCCTGTTGGGCATGTACAGCATGTTCACTGGCGGCGCAATGGAACGCTGTGGGCTCGGTTCGCTGGGCATCATGCCCTACATCAGCGCCACAATTATTCTGCAATTGATGACCGCCGTGGTGCCCTCGCTCAGCAAGCTTTCCCGCGAGGAGGGCGGCCGCACGCAAATCATCAAGTACGGACGTTACCTCACGGTGCTGCTCTGCCTTGGGCAGGGGTACGTAATGAGTATGGGCTGGGAGCATCCCGACAAGCTGCCGGGTATTGGACAGGTTTTGGCGGGCAAGGATATTGTTATCGGCGAGGCGGACTGGTGGTATCATTTGCGAACCACGCTTTTGCTTACCACGGGCACGGTGCTGCTCATGTGGCTGGGTGAGCAGATCACTGAGCGCGGCATTGGCAACGGCATTTCGCTGGTCATCACCGTGGGCATTATTTCGCGGATCGACACGGCTTGCTTCCAGTTTTATGAGATGTTCAAGGGCGGTGCGCATCCCTTCAAGGGCGTGTTGCTGGTGGTGTTGTTGTTTGCGGTGGTAGGCGCGGTGATCGCGGTCACCCAGGCTATGCGAAAAATTCCCGTCCAATACGCGCAACGCACCGTGGGCAGGAAGCAATATCAAGGCGGCTCCACCTATTTCCCGTTGCGCGTCAATTACGCGGGCGTGATGCCCATCATTTTTGCCCAGGCCCTGCTGATGTTCCCCGCCCAGATTTTCCAGGGTTTGGCCAGCATGACAGGCATGGGATTTTTCCAGTTCCTTTCGGACAAGCTCGCCTGGGCCAGTCCGTGGTTCCTGTTTACCGAGGGAATGATGATTCTGTTCTTCAGCTATTTCTGGGTGGCCACGCAGTTTAATGAAACGCAGATTGCTGATGACCTCAAGAAGGGCGGAGGCTACATTCCGGGTGTGCGTCCGGGCAATGCCACGCGCGACTTTTTGCACCATGCCATGAGTCGGCTGACGCTGGCGGGCGCGATGTTCCTCGTGGCCATTGCCATCCTGCCGACCATTCTGGCGGACCGGTTTGACATCCCGATGATGGTGGCCCAGTTCTTTGGCGGCACGAGTGTGCTCATCATGGTGGGCGTGATGCTCGATACCATGCGGCAGGTGGAAAGTCACCTGGCCCAGCGCCATTACGATGGCTTCCTAAAATCCGGTAAAGTGCGCGGACGGTTCAATTGACGTGAGTATTTGCAGCCCCATGATTCCCATCAAGACACCCGCTGAACTGGAGGCCATGCGCGAGGCCGGGCGCGTGGCGGGCACGGTGTTGGCGGAGGCATCAGCGTGGGTGAAGGCGGGCGTGAGTACGCGCGAGATTGACGAGTACGCCGCCAGCCGCATCAAGGCGATGGGCGCCAAGAGCGCGTTTTTGGGATACGAAGTGAGCGGTCGAAAGTACCCGTGTCACATTTGCATTTCGGTGAATGACGAGGTGGTGCACGGGCTGGCCAGCAAACGCAAGGTGAAAGAGGGCGACATTGTCAGCCTCGATTGCGGCGTGCGCGTGGAGGGCTTCATCGGCGACACGGCCCGGACGGTGATCGTGGGCCACTGCTCCGAGGAGACACAAAAATTGATTGATGTGACCCAGGAAGCCCTGTACGATGGAATTTCTCGCGCGTTACCGGGCAACCGGGTGAAGGATATTTCCTGTGCCGTGCAGAATCGCGTGGAAGCCAACGGGTTTTCCATCGTCCGCGAGTTTGTGGGACACGGGGTGGGGCGGACGGTTCACGAGGAGCCGCAGATTCCCAACTTTGTGAGCGCGGGCGAGACGCCCGAACTGCGCGCGGGGATGACCCTGGCCATTGAGCCGATGGTGAACGCAGGCGGGATGAAGGTAAAATTTTTGTCGGACGGCTGGACCGTGGTGACGCGGGACGGGCGTCCGTCGGCTCATTTTGAGCATACCATCGCGGTGACCGAGGGGGAGCCGGAGATTTTGACATGCCTGGAGCCGAAGCCATCCGCGTCCGCGGTTGCGTAGTGGCAGTGCGCTCGCACCGGCTGGTGCGGGTGGAGCTGGAAAACGGCCACCAGATGATGGGGCACACCACGCGGGCCACCAGCGGATTGCTGGTGGATGCGGCGGTGGGCGACAACGTGGTGCTGGAAGTCAGCACCTTTGACCTTTCCAAGGGAA
>CAZJRV010000201.1:0-5079 GCA_964548235.1 uncultured Verrucomicrobiota bacterium | reverse complement strand
TTTCTCGCTTCATCATAGCCTCAAAAACATCACTCCAATATTAAGCACCAAGGTAAAACGTGGGATCCAAAACTACCCCTACCTGTATTCCGTCAACAGCTCGGAAGCCTTACGCATTTCTAATGATGCAGAAATCGTGCTTCGTTTTATGGCCTACGGACCTAACGTCCAAGCGTTTCAGCTTATCAATGGCATGTCAGATGTGGACGAAAAACACAGAGGGCTATCCATCTACAAGGGGCGAACCATTATGACCAAGCATGGCGTTCCCGAGGGAGTTTTTTACAATAAGAAATCAAAGCGGCCAATTACCCCGATCCATGATTTAATGGCCAAACCCGGCGTCGATGATAAGCGTCTTAAGTCGGCCGTCGATTTTATTTTCGAGGCATTGACGCTGCGGCCACCCACTGCGAAAGAAAGCGCCGTCTATCTTAGGATTCTCAAGCAGTCGATTGAGGAGCTTGGCAAAGAAGAAGGGGTAATCCTGGGCCTGACGCCGGTCTTCCTCGACCGTGCCGCCCTCTTCCGCACGGAGCTGTGTGAGGCTGGGAAGCCCGATAAACATGGCCGCGTCATGTTACAGGATCAGGAGTTGATTTTGGCCATCAATGCCGCTTTCTCTTACATCGCACCGGACGAGAAACTTAAACAGGCGCTTGAGGGCGGGCGATTGAAGACTCGGGAGGATGTCAAAAGAGAAGTCACCCGGATCCTTAATGATGACAGCATTCGCAAACCTGTAATTCTGCGTTTCTTTAGAGAGTACTTTGACTACGACCTCGCCGCGAAAGTGGACAAGGATGACAACCTCCTAAAAAGGGCCGGTGGACTGAAAACGAGCAAGGCACACCGCCAACTCATGACGGAGATGACCGCCACCACAGACCGTTTGGTGGAATTGATATTAAAGGAGGACAAGGATGTTCTTGCTGAATTGCTGACCACTGACAGGGTTGTTTTACCCGAAGATTCGAAGAATTTTGGGTATTTTGCGGAGATGAAAATTGATGGCAAAATAGCGGGCAGACCTAGTGCTTCAACATCTTCTAAGAAAAGATCAATTTTTCCACTACTTGCCAAAGACTTGCTGGGAATTATCGTGGATAACCACGATGCGAAGGTTACAGGTGTGTGGACCAAATCCAATCGCGGAAAAGACCGTGTGGGCGAGGATTACCTGATCAGCGAAGTGGAAGGAAACGAAAAGGCCAAACCCCTTACTCCTCTACAGGCCAAAGATCTGTCCGGGATTGTCGTGGACAACCCGGATGCGAAGGTTACCGGAAAGTGGGGCAGCTCCAATGGAATAGAAAACCGTGTCGGTTCTGAGTACCTCTTGTCCAAAACCCCGGGTGACAAAGTCGTTTACCCGGTGAGTTTTCCGAAGGCAGGTAAATACGAAGTCCGGATGACGATTGCCCAGCATCGGAACCGGGCCTCCCAAGCGGTTGTGACCGTTCGCCACAAAGGCGGAAAGGAAACATTTCGCATCGACCAAAGACGAAGCCCAGGAGCTTTCAATAAGAACGGGTCGGACAGCTATTTTCAGTCGTTGGGTTCATTCGAGTTTCCATCCGGCCCATGGGATGCGGTCGAGATTTCTAACAACGGCGGCGGTGGTCTTGTGGTGGCCGATGCCGTTCAATTTCTACCTCCAGGCGTTTCCGGAGCAATTAAACAGAAAACAGAACCTGCCGCCCCCAAGCAGAGGAGCAAGCTCGTTTATCCTGTGACTTTCCCCAAAGCAGGCAGGTATGAAGTTCGCTTTTCCTATGGAAAGCACCCGGGATGCTCTATCGCAACGCTGGTGACCGTTCGCCATAAAAATGGAGAAACAAAATTCCGCATTGACCAAACGGGAAAAGGCAAGTTTTTTGCACGCGCCTCAGATGAATGTTTTCAATCTCTGGGATATTTTGATTTTCCAGCCGGCCCTTGGGATGCGGTCGAAGTTTCTAATGAAAAAGGCAATATCAGCAAATTTGAACAAGCTCCCAACCCAGGTAAGTATGTGGTTGCGGATGCCGTTCAGTTTTTGTTGGCCGGCACGTCTCAAGTGCGAGACGAACAAACAAAACTCATCAAGTCACCCGGCGGTGAGATTGTCCATGTGAGGCTTGCGGAATATAGCGAAATCAAGGGACGTCGCAGGGCCAACGACCCTATTCGTTTTTCTTCCGGGGCGAGACATCTCGTCAGACTTCCCGCCGACCAGCGCAAGGGCATTCTCACTCATCCCATCTGGCTGGTCGCTCACTCAGATGCTATGGACAATCACGCCATCTTGCGTGGCAAATGGATCCGCGAGCGTCTGTTGGGTGGCGCCATTGCCGATGTGCCGATAACGGTCGATGCGATGCTGCCGGATGAGCCTGAGGAAACTCTGCGTCATCGCATGCGCGTTGTTCGAGAAGAACAATGTTGGAAATGCCACCAGAAGATGGACCCTCTCGGTTTGCCCTTTGAGATGTACAACCATGCGGGTCTCTTCCGCACCACCGAACTCGGAAAACCCGTCGATACGAAAGGTGAAATCACCGACAGCGGCGATCCTGCTTTGGATGGCCCGGTCGACAATGCTCTGGAGATGATCGAGAAGCTCTCCCGCAGCGAGCGTGTGAATCAGGTGTTCGTGCGCCACGCATTCCGCTACTGGATGGGACGAAATGAAACCATCAACGACGCGCCGGTTCTCCAGGATGCTTATCAAGCCTATAAAAAAAGCGGCGGCAGCATGAAAGCATTGTTGATTTCTCTGCTTACTTCAGACGCCTTCCTGTATCGCAAGGTCAAGTGAAGCGCACAGGGTTCGATCCCGGCATTGAGGGCAATTCCCGCCGCCAACCGGCGAAGAAGAAATAGTGACGAGCCAGCCAGATTCAGGCATTCTCAACCCGTTCATGAATTCTCGACACGTTTTACTTTGGGCCGCAGTGGCGGCGTTGGTTTTTTCGGCTGAACTGCGCGCGGCTCAGAAGCCCAACATCATTGTTATTATGGCCGATGATATGGGCTATGGCGATTTGGGGTGTTACGGGGCCAAGTCGAAGAATTTGAAGACGCCGGACATCGACAAGCTGGCCAAGGGTGGCATTCGGTTTACGAGCGGTTATTGCTCGGCCTCGACTTGCACGCCGACGCGGTTTTCGTTTCTCACGGGCAAGTACGCATTCCGTCAGGCGGGCACGGGCATCGCGCCGCCCAATGGACCGGCGGTGATCAAGCCGGGGCCAGAGACGTTGCCGAGCCTGCTGAAGAAGGCCGGCTACAAAACGGCGGTGATTGGCAAGTGGCACCTCGGCCTCGGCGGGCCAAAGGGGCCGGACTGGAACGGCGAACTGAAACCGGGCCCGCGTGAGATTGGGTTCGACTACAATTTTTTGTTGCCGACGACGAATGACCGTGTGCCGCAGGTGTACGTGGAGAATCATCGCGTGAAGAATCTCGACCCCAAGGATCCGCTATGGGTTGGAAATAAAAAACCGAGCCCCGATCATCCCACCGGCAAAACGCACCGGCACACACTCAAGATGGACTGGAGCCACGGCCATAATTCCACCATCCACAACGGCATCAGCCGCATTGGTTTTTACACCGGCGGCCACGCGGCGCGTTTTCGCGATGAAGATCTCGCCGACGAATGGGTGAAGCAATCCAACAAATGGATCGAGGCCAACAAGGACAATCCGTTCTTTCTGTTTTTCTCCTCGCACGACCTTCACGTGCCACGCATCCCGCACGAGCGCTTCCGCGGCAAGTCCGGCCTCAGCTATCGCGGCGACGTGATCGTGCAGCTCGACTGGTGCGTTGGTGAACTGGTCAAGACACTCGATCGACTGAAGCTCTCCGACAACACGCTCATCGTTTTCTGTTCCGATAACGGTCCCGTGGGCGACGACGGTTACAAGGACGAGGCACTCGAGAAGATGGGCGACCACTCACCCAACGGCCCCTTCAGCGGCGGTAAATATAGCGTGCTCGAGGGCGGCACCCGCACGCCGTTCATCACCTATTGGCCCGGCAAAATCAAACCAGCTGTATCCGACGAAATGGTCTGCACCATCGACCTCGCTGCCAGCTTCGCCGCGCTCGCCGGCGTGAAGCTCCCCAAGGCCGCCGTGCCCGACAGTTTTAATTTGATCGGCCCGCTCCTCGGCAAAAAGGGCGCCAAGGGCCGCCCGCACCTTGTTCAGCAGGACAACGGCCGCGGCGGCAACTACGGTTACCGCGTCGGCAACTGGAAACTTCAACGCCACGACAGCAAACGCAAACGCAACGTCATCGTCACCAACAAACTCGCCGCCCAACCCGCCCCGCGCTTCGCGTTGTTTGACCTGAGCAAAGACATTCAGGAAAAGAAAAACGTCGCCGAGCAGCATCCCGAAATATTCGAGCGCATGAAAAAGGAACTGCAACAAATCATCGACGCCGGTCGCAGCCGGCCTTAAACTACCACGATGAAAACGGAACTTATAGAGCCAGAGATTGTCACGCGCGACGGCAAAGCGGTATCCGTCATTCTGCCGATTGAGGATTATGAAGAATTACTGGAGCGCGCCGAGGATGCCGATGACCTCGCGTGGCTCAAAGATGCTCGCAGCAAGCCACAGTCATTCCGCACGTTGGAAGCATTCTTGGCTGAACAAAAATCCAATTAGTCATGTACAGCGTTCTGATTGAGCGCGCCGCCGAGAAGGCTTTGGCAAAACTCTCAGCCGAGTTGAACAGCGCATCCTCACTGCCATCAAGGCCCTCGCGGAAAATCCGCGCCCATCCGGATGCCGGAAACTCACGGGCAGCGAGAACGATTGGCGCATTCGGACTGGTGATTATCGGGTGATTTACGAAATCGCCGATGAAATACGGGTCGTGCGAATCCATCGAGTGCGCCATCGCCGCGAAGTGTATCGTTAATTATTCTGAACAACTCACCGTAGCCATCAACCTTTGGGCGGAGTAGGCTCCTTGCATTCATGGATAGCACTATTGGAACACCATTTACGGACGGGGCGCGGCGGGTATTGCTGTGCGGGTCGGGCGAGCTGGGCAAGGAAGTTGTCATCGAGCTGCAACGCT
>CAZJRV010000200.1:0-5081 GCA_964548235.1 uncultured Verrucomicrobiota bacterium | reverse complement strand
TGGTGTGGGGCGAGGCGGCGCGTCCGCCCAAGCCGCCGCGCGCGCTGACGGCGGCGGAGCAGGGCCAATATGAATTGGGCAAAATTTTATACACGGCCACCTGCGGGGCGTGTCATCAGGCCAATGGCTTGGGCGAGGAGGGGAAGGCGCCGCCGCTTTTGGATTCGCCTTTTCTGGTGGGGCCGGCGGATCGTGCGATTGGCATTGTGTTGCACGGGGTGACCGGGCCGATCACCGTGCACGGGCGCCAATACAATATGACCATGCCGGGGCTGGTGGGGTTCCAGCCGGAACAGGTGGCGGCGATTTTGACGTACACGCGGCGCGAATGGGAGCACCGGGCGGATCCGGTGAAGCCGGCGCAGGTTAGGCGCATGATGGAGGCAAATGCGAATCGCGAGGCGCCCTGGACGGAAGCGGAGTTATTGAAGCTCAAGTAGAGGGCTAGGGCTCGGCGATGATTTTGATGACGGTGCCGTTGCGATAGCGGAAGGTGATCCGGCTCAGGTAACCGCCACTGGTGATGTTCTTGATGGTCATGCCATTGTAAACCCAGTCCGCGCCGAGGTCTTCATCGGGCCAGCCGAAGTCCGTGTACACCTTGGTGTATTGTTTGCCGAGGTAAATGAGGTCGATTCGGTTCCGGATGTTGCGGGCGGCCATGCGGGCGTCCACGCTGTAGGTCCAGATATTGGTGCGGCCTTTGCTGTTGAGGTCGGGGATGCGAGGATCCACAACGGGCACAGTGTTGGTGGGGGTGACAACGCGCGGCGTGGCGTTGGTGGGGGGCGGATTGGGCGTCACGGGCGGGGTGACTGGCACCGGGACGATGGGCTGCGTGGGAACGGGCAGGGTGGATCCGGGCCCGGTGTAGTTGGCCATGTTGGGCGGCAGGGTGGGTGGGATTTCCGCGACCAGATTGCTGTTTTGATCCCAGATTTTGCGCTTGGCGATTTGTCCGCCCTCGTACACGAGTTCCTCGTTGCGGGTGCCGGTGTGGTTGAAGTACAGGGTGAGCCGGCCGCGGCCGCCTTCAAAAGTGCCGGAAGGGACTCCCTCGAAGTTGAAACTGGCTGCGATGATCAGGTGGCCGTTCTGGTAGGTTTCCTGCAGGGCTGTGTTTCCGTTGATGTGCCACACGGTTCGTTCTCCTTCGCGCAACCCATCGGTGTAGTTCACGGTTTCCCAAAGGGTGCCGTCATCAAAATACTTGTGTGCGGCACCGGTGAAAGGGGTGATTTCACCTTTCACGTAGGTCAGGTTGTCGGCGCGGCGTTCGATGTCCTGGACGAGTACTTTCTGGTTGAGAAAAAACATCCAGACCACCAGCGCTGTGATGAGGGTGAAGGCCATGCCGACCCACACGCCAATGCGCATCCAGTTGCGCTGGGATTGAGCGGCGGGCCCGGGGTCGTAAGTGTGGGTGTTGTCGGCGCCGGGGGTGGCAACGAATTGGGGGTGGGGCTGGGCGGGCCCTTCCTCAACAGCGGCTTGGGCAGCGGCAATTGCCTCGGCGCGGCGTTGTTCGCGCAGGGCTCCGCTCTTTTCGGTGACGCCGGGGATTTGGTCGAGTGCAATCCAATCGCGCGCACCATCCCGCCAGCACAAGTCCCACGATTGGAGCTTGCCTTCAGCCAACATATGGCAGGCTTGATCGTGGGTAAAAGGCCCCATGTGGTGCCCGTCCCGGTTAATCAAGATTTGCATCGAGACACACTTCGTTCAGCGGTGTGCCAATATATCTTAAAATGGCCGTTTTTTCAATAGAAATGAAAAAAAATATGGCCTGAAAAAGGGTGGTGTTATTTGGAAAGGGCCACGATGTAGCCTTGCAGGCGGGAGGCGTGGGGTTTTTGGCCCTCGCGTTGGTAGATCTGGTGGAGGTTGCTGCACATCCGCAGAAGGATGCGGCGCGGGCTGGCGGGGACGAGGAAGGCCTCGTGGAATTCATAGCCGGCTTGCTTGAGGTATTTCATGCAGTCGCCCTTGGTAAGCACGCGGCCGCGGTTGAAGGCGTCGATGTAAATTTCCTGGCGCGGATCCTGAAAGCGGCACAGGAAGTGCCCGGGCAACCCGATTCCAGTCACAGGCAATTTCAGCCGGCGGCAAACGCCCAGATAAATCATGCTCAATGAAATGGGATTGCCCAGTCGGCGATCGATCACGCGGTTGAGGTAGCTGTTTTCCGGATCATAATAATTTTCCTCGTCGCCGTTGAAACCCTGTTCTTTAAACAGAAATTGGTTGATGCCCGCGATGAGTCCCTCCGGCGAGGCGCCAAAATCCAGCTTGCTGCATAGGTCGTGCGCGTAGTCATCAAGGATGGCACGATAAGCGGCCACGTTGATTTCCGGGTATTGCGTGCGCGCCAAATGCCAAAGTCCCTCTTCGAGATCCAGTTCCTCGCCGTGGTTCAGGCAGAAGGCAGAGAAATCCGTGTCGGTTTCCTGACGGTGAAAATGGTCGATAATCTCCTGCGTTCGCCGTCGCAGCACAGCATCCTCGCTCAATGCGTATGGCTCCAGCCACGCCACCACGCCGGCACCGTGCGAAATTATCTCCGACCGAATGGCGCGATGCACGCCCTTGTCGTCATCGCCCAGAAGTGAAATGAGTGCCTCCCGCTGCTTTGCGGACAGTTCACACACCACGGCCTTGGGGAGGGCTTCACGCATGGTCCAAAGGGAGTGTGACAGCGACACGCGGGGAATGCAACCTGTCTCAGCAACATTTTTTCACCGGCTGTTCACAGATAATTTACACGGAAAATCAAGCGCAAAAATGTTTTTGCGCAAGCCCCCCTTCATCGGTATGGTGACCGGCCTTTTGCGCTGGCAAACCGGTGCAAAGCACGAATTTTGATTAAGATGAGCAACAAACCGCGAATCGGGTTCCCCAAAAAACAGGGCCTTTACGATCCCGCCAACGAAAAGGATAGCTGTGGCGTTGGATTTGTGGCCAATGTGAAGGGCAAGCCGAGCCACCAAAATGTGCTCGATGCCATTCAGATGCTCAAAAATATGGACCACCGCGGCGCGTGCGGCTGCGAGGCCAACACCGGCGATGGCAGCGGCATCCTCACCGGGCTACCGTGGGGCTTTCTCGAAAAAGTCGCCCACGAGGAAATGGGCGTGGAATTGCCCGCCAAGGGGCGCTTCGGCGCGGGGCTGGTTTTTCTGCCGCGCATCGAGGCCGAACGCGCCAAGTGCATTGCCGCCGTGGAAACCATCATCGCCGAGCAGGGCCAAACCTGCCTCGGCTGGCGCGCCGTGCCGGTGGATCGCGACAAGGCCGACGTCGGCCCCAGCGCGCGCGATGCCGAGCCGTGCATCATGCAGCTTTTCATCGGCGCGGCAGATGGAGTGGAGGGTGATGACTTTGAGCGCCAGCTTTATATCATTCGCAAACGCGCCAGCCATCAGCTTCGCCTCGATGCTTCGCTCGAACAGGCGCTGCTGTTTTACATCTGCAGCTTGTCCACGAAGGTGATGATTTACAAAGGGATGCTCACCACCGATCAGTTGCTCCATTATTTTGATGACCTGAGCAATCCCGAATTCCAAACGCACCTCGCGATGGTGCACTCGCGGTTTTCGACGAACACGTTCCCGAGTTGGGACCGCGCGCAGCCCTTCCGCTTCATGAGCCACAATGGCGAGATCAACACGATGCGCGGCAACATCAACGCCATGCGAGCACGCGAAGGCACGTTGCAAAGTGATCTCTTCAGTGACGACCTGCAAAAACTTTATCCGATCATGGAACCGGAATGTTCCGACTCGGGCAACTTCGACAACGCGCTGGAGTTCCTGCTGATGAGCGGTCGGTCGTTGCAGGAATCCGTGCTGTTGATGGTGCCCGAAGCGTGGCAGAAGCACCGCCAAATGCCGCAGGCCAAGCGCGATTTTTACGAGTACAATTCCTGCCTCATGGAGCCGTGGGACGGCCCCGCTTCTATCGCCTTCACCGACGGCAAATACATCGGTGCCGTGCTCGACCGCAACGGCCTGCGCCCCAGTCGCTACTATCTCACGCACGATGACCGCGTGATTATGGCCAGTGAAGTGGGCGTGATCCCCGTCGACCCCGCCAACGTGAAAGCCAAGGGCCGACTGCAGCCGGGCCGAATGTTCCTCGTTGATTTCGAAAAAGGCACGATGGTTCCCGACGAGGAAATCAAGGCCGACTTGTCGACGCGCCGTCCGTACGGTGAATGGCTCCGCAATCAACGCATTGAGCTCGACGACATCGCCGCCGCCGGCACCGCGCACGGCTTGGCCAAGGACACGCTCCGCCAACGGATGCAAGCCTTCGGGTTCACCACCGAGACGATGCAGTTTATGCTGCTGCCGCTCATCCACGAGCTGCGCGATCCCGTTGGCTCGATGGGCAACGACGCCTCGCTCGCCTGTCTCAGCGATCAACCGCGGATGCTTTACGATTACTTCCGCCAACTTTTTGCGCAAGTGACCAATCCCGCCATTGATTCCATTCGCGAGGAGGTCATCATGTCGCTCGAGTGCTACATTGGCCCGGAGAAAAATCTGGTCGACACCACCGAGGCCCACTGCCAACGCCTGCGCCTGCCGCATCCCATTCTCACCAACGAGGAGTTGCACGCACTCAAGGGTATGGATTATCGCGGTTGGCGCTCGAAGGAGATCGATATCACGTTTCCAAAAACCGAAGGCACCGCCGGTGTTGCCAGGGCGCTCGAGCGCATTTGCGTCGAAGCCGAGCAGGCCATCGCTGATGGCTTCAGCCTCGCTATACTTTCTGATCGCGCCATCTCCGCCGATCGCGTTCCTCTCAGCACGCTGATGGCCACCGGCGCGGTGCATCAATAAATGGTGAAAAAAGCGCTGCGCACGCAAATCGGTCTTGTGCTCGAAACCGGCGAAGCGCGCGAGGTGCATCATCATTGTTTGCTCGTCGGCTACGGCGCGGATGCGATCAATCCGTACCTCGCCTTCGAGTCGCTGTGGCAAGCGCGTCGCGAGGGGCTTACCGATGCCGAAAAGTTTGCCGATGCCGAATCCATCGTGGCCGCCTATCGCAAAGGCGTGGCCAAGGGCATGCTC
>CAZJRV010000199.1:861-5107 GCA_964548235.1 uncultured Verrucomicrobiota bacterium | reverse complement strand
ACCTCCAAAACCAAGGACGTCACTGCCGGCCTCGCGGATCTCACCGCGTGGATGAAGGAATTCGATTGGCAAGGCGTGCGCCTGCTCATCAGCGCCAACAAATGCGACAAGCGCAAGGTGTTCTTTAAGGCCGTGGGCAAGCTCGGTGCTCAAGAGGAATTCAAGGCCCTCTCCACCGACGACCGCGAATGGCAGGCCAAGGCCGAGCAACTGGTGGGCACACAATTTCGCAAGCTCGGCGTGCGCGCGGAGTACGGCGCGGCCACGGAGCTGGCGCAGATGGTCGGCGCCAACACACGCGCGTTGATTGGCGAATGCGAAAAGGTGGCGCTCTACGTGGGCGACCGCGCGGAGGTGACGCCCGCCGATGTGCGCGCCATCGTCACCCCCGGCAAACACGCCAAGGCCTTTGCCATGGGCGACGCGCTGGGCGACCGCAATCTGCCGCGCCTGCTCGCGCGGTTGGACGAAGAATTGTGGGCGGCCAAAACCGACCGCCAAAAATCCGCCATCGGCTTGTGCGCGGGGTTAATCAAAAAGGTGCGCTCGCTGCTTTTTGCGCGTGAATTACTTGATGCAGGGATGGTGCGTCCCACCAATAGTTTTAGAGATTTTAAGCCGCAGCTGGACGCGCTGCCGGCGGGAGAATTTCCCGATGACCGCCGCATCAGTCCGCTGGGTCTGCACCCGTACGTGCTGTTCAACGGCACGCAGCAATCCAAAAACTACACCAGCGCGGAGCTCGTCCGCGCACTCGATTTACTAATGCAAGCCAACCGACAGCTCGTTTCCAGTTCATTGGAGGATTCGTTTATCCTCCAATCCACCCTCACCCAAATCGCCGCGCGCCCTGCGGCTGCCGCCTGATGAGTGCCCGCCTCCAAGTCGCCGTGGCCGAGGGCATCGCCTGCGTGAAGGTCGGTGGCCCGGCCAATTTCGCTTGCGGTGTGGATTTCAAATCCGTTGTGCAAAACGCCTGCGAGGAAGGCGGCCGCGTGTTGTTGTTGGATCTCACCGACTGCGTGAACATGGACAGCACCTTCCTCGGCATCCTGATGAGCATGACCAACCGGCTCGACCGCATTGAGCTGCTCAACCCCAGCGAGCGTGTTACGGACCTGCTCGACAGTCTCGGCGTGATGGATCTGCTCACTGTTGGCACCGGTGAAAATCCGTTCGAGGCAAAAGGTGCGAAGCTGCAGGAAGCCGAATCCACTCAAGCCGACAAACGCGCCCTCTCCGAGGCCAGCCTCGAGGCGCACAAGTTGCTGATGGAAATCAACCCTGAAAACGTGCCGAAATTCAAAGACGTGGCGAAGTTTTTGGAAGAAGACCTCAACCGGTAATCGACAGCAGTTTCGATCCGCTGTGACTAACTTCAGATTGGCTCCGGGGTGGCTCTTGGGTTAACACCCTCTCTCGCATGTCCAATCTTTCCGGCCTCAATCCAGAACAGTGCGAAGCTGCCGCCACGGTACGCGGACCGGTGCTCATTCTGGCGGGGGCGGGCACGGGCAAGACGCGCACGCTCACCCATCGCGTGGCGCACATGGTCAGCGAGGGCATTTCGCCGGAGCGCATTTTGGCGGTGACCTTTACCAACAAGGCCGCGCGCGAGATGTTGCAGCGAGTGAATCAACAGTTGAAAAAACTGCCGAAAGCCCCGGCACGCGAGGATGGCAAGCTGTTGAAGCCGACGATTTGCACCTTTCACTCGCTGTGCGTGCGCATCCTGCGGCGGCACATCGAAAAACTTGGCTACAAGCGCAACTTCGTGATCTACAGCGAAAGCGAACAGCTTGGCGTGGTGAAAAAGGTCTTGAGCGCCATCGCCGGCAAAGATGTGAAGGCGGATCCGCGCGAGTTGCACGGGCTGCTCAGTCGCCTGAAAAATGCCGGCCCCAATGGAAACGTATTTGGCGATGAAGATAGCCTCGCGATGGCCGGGCACATTCGGCGGCGATACGACTCCGCCCTGCGCGCGGCCAATGCGGTGGATTTTGATGATCTGCTGGTACTCACATTGCAATTGTTTGAGGAACACCCCGACGCGCTGGAGGAATGCCGCGCGCGGTATCAGTACGTGATGGTGGACGAGTATCAGGACACCAACGCCGCGCAGTTTGCGCTAATGCATCTGTTGTCGAAGGAACACCGCAACGTGTGCGTGGTGGGTGATGATGACCAAAGCATCTACGGCTGGCGCGGTGCTGAGATCTCAAACATTCTCGACATGGAAAAACATTTCCCCGAGGTGAAGGTCATCAAGCTGGAGCAAAATTATCGGTCCACCCGCGTGATCCTTGACGCCGCCAATGCGGTCATCAAAAACAATCCGCGCCGGCGCCCCAAGCAATTGTGGAGCGCCAAGGGCGAGGGCGACCTGATCCGGCTGGAATCTTTTGCCGACGAGGAGGAGGAGGCGCAAACGGTGGTCGACGAAATTGAATTCAATCGCATGGCCAAGCGCATTCCGTGGAAGGAACACGCCATTCTTTTCCGCACCAACGTACAGGCGCGCCCGCTCGAGACCGCCCTGCGCAAGGCCGAGGTGCGGTATCACCTCATCGGCGGCCAGAGCTTTTTTGACCGACGCGAGATACGGGATTTCCTCGCGTATCTGAAAACCTTTATCAACCCCAACGATGACGCCAGCCTGCTGCGCATTGCAAACATCCCCGCGCGCGGCCTCAGCGACGTGACGATGGAACGCCTGCTCGGCGCCAGCCAAGAGCGCACTTGTTCGGTGTGGAAAGTGATGAATAACGACCTCGTCACGCACGAGTTTCAGCCGCGCATCCGCAAATCGATTGAGGCATTTGTGGAATTGATCAGCGACTTTCGCGTGATGTTGGAGGACGACGCCCTGTCGCTGGCCGATTGGGCGAAAAAGTTTCTCGATGACATCGAATACGCCGCCGAACTGCGCAAGGGCGAGAAGGATCCGGAGAATGCCGAGAACCGCATGCGTAATTTACGCGATATTATTTCAACCATGGACGCCCGCGGCGAAGGCCTGCCGCCCGCCCAGCGCTTGGGCAAGTTTCTCGATGACATCACGTTGGATGCCGAGCGCGAGGCGGACAAGGAGGATGCCGGCGACGCCGTCACGCTCATCACCACGCATAGCTGCAAAGGGTTGGAGTTTCCGCACGTATTTCTCGTGGGCGTGGAGGAAGGATTGCTGCCGCACTCGCGGTCCGCGGTGGAAGGCACGCTCGATGAAGAGCGCCGCCTCTTTTACGTCGCCATCACCCGCGCCATGCGCACGCTGACCATCAGCCACTGCGGCAACCGCAAAAAGTACGGCCAAAATTTCCTGTGCCACCCGAGCAGTTTTCTCAAGGAATTGCCCGAGGAACTCTGCGAGGATTTGGATTCCAAAAAAGAACCCGTCACCGTCGAGGAAGGCAAAAGCCTCTTCGCCGCGATGCGTGAAGGATTGGAGTGATTTCAGCGAATTCTATTCGCTGATATCATACACAAACAGGTTGTCCTGATCGCGCAGATACAGTTTGCCATCGAGCACCACCGGATGCGCCCAGGCCTTGGCGCGGGTGCGTTCGGGTTGATCGAAGCGGCTGACTTCCTCATAGGCGTTGGGGGTGAGTTTCACCAATGACACCGGGCCGCGCTCGGTGCGCAGGATGATCTTGTTGTCTGCCACCACGATCGCGCCCTTGCCGGCGCTGCGTTCATTCCACATCACCTTGCCATCGGCGAGGCGTATGCACGACAGCGCATTGCCGTTGGAGCCGTACACATAATCGCCCACGCGAATGACGCCGCCATGATGATTGGCCATGCCTATGCTGCCGGCGTGTTTGTAGATTTCTTTCGTGCTAAACTTGTTGTCCTCGTATTTTACAGTGAATCCGTTGCACCCAACGCTGTAGGCACTGGATACAAAGAGGTGGCCCTTGTGGTAAATGGGCGTGGACACCACGGCCGTTTTGCCCGGGCGATCGGCGCGCCACAGCAGCTTGCCGTTGCTGGCATCGATGCCCGCCACGCTGCTGCCGGTGAGCTGCAGGTACTGCTTGATGCCGCCAATCTCGCGGATGATGATCGATGAATAACCGGCGCTGTCTTGCCATTCCTCACAACGCCAGGCCAGCTTGCCCGTCTTGGCATTCAGCGCCAGCACGGCGCCTTTGCCGCCACCGGGGGTGACAATCACGTTGCCGTCATCGACCAGCGGCGATTCGCTCCAGCGCCAGCCGCTCATCATGCGGCCGCCGTGGTC
>CAZJRV010000199.1:0-851 GCA_964548235.1 uncultured Verrucomicrobiota bacterium | reverse complement strand
GGCTTGGATATTGGTGCGCCAGATTTCCTTGCCAGCGGTGGACACACAAACCAAATCGCCGTGTTGGCCGAGGCAATACACGTGGCCGCCCGCCACCGTGGGCGTGGAACGCGGGCCGGGATAACCGCGATGCCCCTTGGGCTCTCCAACGCGGGCTTTCCATTTGTGTTTGCCCTTGAGATCGAGCGCGAAGAGGTAGCAGGCGTCGTCCAGATCGCCCAGCGTGTACAGCGTGCCATCGGCGATCACCACGCTGGAGAAGCCGCCGCCCACGCCGGTGGCTTTGTACAACAGCTTGGGGCCGGCCGCGGGCCAATGATTGGCGAGACCTTTCTCGGGATTCACACCGTCGCGATTGGGCCCGCGCCATTGCGACCAGTTGCCAGCGTTGGCAACAAAAGTGTCGAGCGAGAGGGTGAGGATGAAAAGTGTGGTGAGCGTTTTCATGAATTGAGGATTTGGATTTTCTGTGGGTTAAGGGTCGTTACTGTTTTCTAGTTATCAAAGCGCACGTCCTGCACCGTGCCACCGGCGAGGTTGAACCAAACGGTTCCGTATTTTTTGCCTTGGCGATCGGTGATGTTCAAGCCGGAATAGCCCTTCCACGTGCCTTGGGTTTTGGTGGGTTGGCCGAAGACGGTGGTGACCACCGCCAGCGTTTTGCCTTTATAGATAGCGGCGATGGATTTGGTGTCCACGCCGGCCGTCCACACCAGCGTTTTGCCAACGGGCACATTGGGCGTTGAAGGCGTCGAGGGTGTGGTGGATGCCCCTGTACCACCGGCACTGATGTCGTGGCAATAAATGTGTTCTTGATCGCGCAGGTACAGCTTGCCATTGGCCACCACTGG
>CAZJRV010000198.1:0-5109 GCA_964548235.1 uncultured Verrucomicrobiota bacterium | reverse complement strand
GCATTTTCGGCCCGGTGAAGGACTGGGAATGTTCCTGTGGAAAATATAAGCGAATTAAATATAAAGGAGTTGTCTGCGACCGATGCGGCGTGGAGGTCACCCTTGCCCGCGTGCGCCGTGAGCGGATGGGTCACATTGACCTTTCCGTGCCAGCCACGCACATCTGGTTTTTCAAGTGCATGCCCTCTCGCCTGGGTTTGATGCTGGACATGACCGGCCGTCATCTTGAACGCGTGATTTATTATGAGGATTATCTCGTGGTGGATCCGGGGGAAACGCCTCTGGCGCAGAATCAGCTGCTCACCGAGGAGGAGTTTCGCGAGGCCAAGGCCACCTACGGGCCGGAGTCATTTGAGGCGGCGATGGGCGCGCAGGCGGTGCATGATGCCCTCTGCCGCATTGACCTTGCCGCGGGTGTGGTGGAATTGCAGGAGGCGATGACCAAGACGCGCTCCAAGCAAATCCGCAAGAAACTCGCCAAGCGCATCAAGCTTTTCCAAGGCTTCGAGGCCTCCGGTTCGCGCCCGGAATGGATGGTGCTCACGGTGCTGCCGGTAATCCCGCCGGACCTGCGCCCGCTGGTGCCGCTGGAAGGCGGCCGGTTTGCCACGAGTGACTTGAACGATTTATACCGGCGCGTCATCAACCGCAACAACCGCCTCAAGAATCTTATGCAGTTGAAGACCCCCGAGGTCATCATCCGCAATGAGAAACGCATGTTGCAGGAGGCGGTGGATGCGCTCTTTGATAATGGCCGGCACGGACGCGCGGTGACCGGCGCGGGCAATCGCGCACTCAAGAGTCTTTCCGATATGCTCAAGGGCAAGGGCGGACGCTTCCGCCAGAATTTGCTGGGTAAACGCGTGGATTACTCTGGCCGCTCGGTGATTGTCATCGGGCCGGAACTCAAGCTGCACCAATGCGGCCTGCCCAAGAAAATGGCGCTCGTCCTGTTTGAGCCCTTCATCATCCGCCGCCTCAAGGAACTGGGCTACGTGCACACCGTGCGTTCGGCCAAGAAACTGATTGAACGGCAAACGCCGGAGGTGTGGGACGTGCTGGAGGAGGTCACCAAGGGCCACCCCGTGATGCTCAACCGCGCGCCCACGCTGCACCGTCTTTCCGTGCAGGCCTTTGAGCCGGTGCTTATCGAGGGCGAGGCCATCCGCATCCACCCGTTGGTATGCACTGCCTACAACGCGGACTTCGATGGCGACCAGATGGCGGTGCATGTGCCCCTCTCAGTGGAGGCGCAGATGGAGGCGCGTCTGTTGATGTTGGCGCCCCTGAATATTTTCGGCCCCTCCAGCGGCCGGCCGATCATGACGCCCACACAGGATATCACGCTTGGGTGCTATTACCTGACGGTGAACTCCCAGCCGGCCCACGGCAAACCGGGGAAAGACGCGCCGCGCAAAATGTTGTTTGGAGGAAAATCCGAGGTCCACTTCGCGCTGGCGGAAGGGGTGATCCACACGCACACCCCCATTCGGTTGGCCAACCCTGATCGCGGCAAGGAGACGGTGTACGGCGATCCGGAAAGCGCGATCCTCGAGACCACCGCCGGCCGCGTGATCTTCAGTGAAATTTGGCCTGCGGAACTGGGCTTCCCCAATTTTGAAGTGGGAAAGAGCAAGATTGGAGATTTGATCACCAATTCCTATAAATTTGCCGGCCATCAGGAGACGGTGGAGACACTCGACCGCCTTAAGGAACTGGGTTTCCGCGAGGCCACCCGTGCAGGCGTGTCCATTGGTATTGATGATATGATCATCCCCAAAGAAAAGGGACAGGAAATCAAGGCCGCCGAAAAGGAAATTGGTGACGTGGAGAAACAGTATCGCAAGGGCGTCATCACCCCCGGTGAGCGCTACAACAAAATTATCGATATCTGGACGCACGCCACGGACAAGATTTCCAATGTCATGCTCCAAACTCTCGAGGCCAACCAGGGCAAGGACGAATACAACCCCATCGCATTGATGGTGGATTCCGGCGCGCGCGGCACCCGCCAACAGGTGCGCCAGCTCGCCGGCGTGCGCGGCCTCATGGCCAAGCCCAGTGGCGACATCATTGAGAAACCTATTCTCTCCAACTTCCGCGAGGGCCTCACGGTGCTGGAATACTTCATCTCCACCCATGGCGCACGCAAGGGCCTGGCCGATACCGCCCTCAAAACCGCCGACTCCGGCTACATGACCCGCAAGCTCGTCGACGTGGCGCAGGATGTCATCATCCAGGAAATGAACTGCGGCACCAACAACGGCATCTGGGTCGAGGCCATTTATGAAGGCGAAGAGGAAGTCGCGCACCTGGCCGACCGCCTGGTGGGACGCCATTCATGCGACAGCATCATCAACCCCATCAACCCCAAGGAAAAACTCATCAAGGCCGGCGTGGAATTTGACGAGGCCCACGCCAAGGCCATTGAAGATGCCGGAATCGACAAGGTGAAAGTGCGTTCCGTGCTCACCTGCGAAAACAAGCAGGGCGTCTGCGCTCATTGCTACGGCCGCAACCACGCCACCGGCCGCACGGCCGAGCTGGGGCAGGCAGTGGGCATCATCGCCGCGCAATCCATTGGCGAGCCGGGCACGCAGTTGACCATGCGCACCTTCCACATCGGCGGCACCGCCTCGGCGGTGTTCAAGCAGCCGGAAATCAAGGCCAAGAAAGCCGGCGTGGTGCGATACGTCAACCTCCGCATTGTGGATCTGCAGGATGGCAGCCACATTGTGCTCAACAAAAACGGCTCCCTCACCGTGCACGATCCCAAGACTGACGTGGAGATAGAAAATTACGACATCCCCATTGGCGCCGTCATCGGCGTGGCAGACGGCGAAAAAGTGAAGGCCGGCGAAACCTTCGTTCAGTGGGATCCGTACAACGTGCCGATTCTTTCCGAGAAGAAAGGCCGCATCCGTTTCCATGACATCATCGAGGGTGTGACGATGGAGCAAGAGATCGACGATGCCACCGGGCAGGACTCCATGGTAGTGATTGAGCACAAAGAGGATCTGCACCCGCAAATCATCATTGAGGACTCGAAGAAACAAGTCCTCGCCAATTATCCCATCCCCGCCGGCGCACACGTGCAGGTGGGCGACAACGACACCATCAAAGCCGGCACGTTGCTCGCCAAGACGCCGCGCAAGACTTCCAAGACCAAGGACATCACCGGCGGCTTGCCGCGTGTGTCCGAACTCTTCGAGGCGCGCCAGCCGAAGGACGCCGCCGAAATAGCCCGCATTGACGGCGTGGTGGACTTTGGCGCCATCGTGCGCGGCAAACGCACCGTGATCGTGCAGGACCAGAATTCCGGGGAAGAAGAGGAACACATGATCCCCATCGGCAAACACGTAATTGTCTTCAAGGGCGATGTGGTCAAGAAAGGCCAGCAACTCACCGAGGGCCCCATGGTGCCGCATGATATTTTGGAAGTGCTCGGTGTACAGGCCCTTCAGGCGTTTCTCGTTAACGAGGTGCAGGAAGTTTATCGATTGCAGGGCGTCACCATCGCCGACAAGCACATCGAAATGATCGTGCGCCAAATGTTGCGCAAGGTGAAGATCACTGAACCGGGCGACACCACCAATCTATGGGGCGAACAAGTCGACAAACTCGCGTTCGAGGAAGAGAACGAACGCGTCGAACAAATGGGCGGCCAACCCGCCGAAGCCAGCCCCGTGCTGCTCGGCATCACCAAGGCCTCCATCGAGACGGAAAGTTTCCTGTCAGCCGCTAGTTTCCAGGACACCACGCGCGTCCTCACCGAGGCCGCCACCTTGGGCAAAAAAGACTGCCTGAAAGGGTTTAAGGAAAATGTGATTATGGGGCACATCATCCCCGCAGGCACAGGATTTCACGGCCACCGAGACCTCACCCTCGACCCACAAGTCGAGGAAGTGGAGGTTGTGGAAACGCCCAATCTGTTGCTGGAAGAAGAAGAAGAGATGGCAGGATAAGGTTTTTGAGAGAAAATCGGCCAAAAGGTCGAAATTGGGGGGTCATAACGCCTCCCGGGAGATTCCCAAAAAAAACTCATAAAACTTGTTGCAACGGGATTTTCCTTTGGTATCATCCCGCCCCCGAATCGCTTGCCGACGCGGAGAACGCGCTGGCAGGCGAACTATTTTATATAATGCCGACAATTAATCAGCTGGTTCGCAAGGGACGGAAACGGACGAAGGAGAAAAGCACTTCGCCCGCGCTCCAGAATTGTCCCTTCCGGCAGGGCGTGTGCCTGCAGGTGTACACGCGCACCCCGAAAAAGCCGAACTCCGCGATGCGGAAGGTTTGCAAAGTGCGCCTCACCAACGGGCAGGAAATCATCGCCTACATCCCCGACGAGGGGCACAGCCTGCAGGAGCACTCGATCGTGCTCGTCCGCGGCGGCCGGGTGAAGGATTTGCCGGGCGTGCGCTACCACGTGGTGCGCGGCACCCGCGATGCCGCCGGCGTGGAGAAACGCCGGGTTAGTCGTTCCAAGTACGGCGTGAAGCGCCCCAAGGCCGGCAAAAAGAAATAAGGAATTTTTATGTCACGCCGACGCAGAGCAGTTAAACGCGCCATTCGCCCCGACGCCCGCCACCACAGCCGGTTGGTGGGGCGCCTGGTGAACACCATTATGAAATGCGGCAAGCGCAATCTTGCCCAAAGCCTGGTGTACGATGCGTTTGACCAAATCAGCGAAAAGCAGGAAGGCGCCACGCCGCTGGAGGTATTGCAGCGTGCCGTTGAAAACGCCAAGCCGCGCCTGGAAGTGAAGAGCCGCCGCGTGGGTGGCGCCACCTATCAGGTGCCGCTGGAGGTGACCGGCGAACGATCCGAGGCACTTGCCTTGCGCTGGATTGTGGGATTTGCCAAGGCCCGCATGGGCACGCCCATGAAGCGGGCGTTAGCCAACGAAATTCTCGACGCCTACAACGGCGAAGGCAATTGCATTCGCCGGCGCGACGAGGTCCACCGGATGGCCCAGGCCAACAAGGCCTTCGCCCATTTCCGCTGGTAAGCCAAATTGGATTGTGAACCGCCCCGAGCGTTGATGAATCGGGGCGTTTTTTAATCCAAACCAACAATGGAGACATTGACCGAAATAGACAGCAAAGC
>CAZJRV010000197.1:0-5213 GCA_964548235.1 uncultured Verrucomicrobiota bacterium | reverse complement strand
GCACGGCCAGATCCTCACCAATGCCGCCGGAGATGACGATGAACGGAATGTCGCGCTCGCTCTTTTGCAACAGCACCAACGCCTCGGGCCCATTGAACTCCGGCAAATTGTAGTCCGCCAAAATAATGTCCCACGGATGGCGTTGGATGGCCTCGGAAAATTCCGGGCCGGTCTCCACGCGTTCGCTATCGATTTCGTACCCGCCATTTTGCAGCAGTCCGACGAGCACCTTTGCGTCCAACGCGGAATCTTCGATAATTAAAACGCGCAGTTTTTCGCTCATCGTTGCCCTCCCGTTTGCCCAGTTAATTCGCGCACCTTCGCGCCAATGTCATCCTCGCGCATCAGCGATTCGCCCACGAGCACCGCGCGCGCCCCGCACGCGGTAAGCCGCTCCACATCCGCGCGCGAATGAATGCCGCTTTCGGCCACCAACAAAGTTTGCCGCAAATCCATCCGCGCGGCCAGTTCTTCAGTCGTGCCGAGATCCACTTCAAATGTTTTGAGGTTGCGATTGTTCACGCCAATGAGCGGTGCGTTGAGCGCCAGCGCGCGGTCGAGTTCATCCTCGTCGTGTACCTCCACTAACGCCGCCAAGCCCGCCGCGGTGGCGAGTGCGTGAAAGTGGCCGAGCTGCGCGTCATCCAAAATAGCGGCGATTAACAAAACTGCATCCGCTCCCCAATCGATGGCTTCGGCGATTTGGCGTTCGTCGATGACAAAATCTTTTCGCAACAACGGCAAGTTCACCGCCGCGCGGATTTTCTTCAAAAACTCAGGCGACCCTTGGAAAAACTTTTCGTCCGTCAGCACCGAAAGACAACTCGCGCCCGCCGCTTCGTATTCGCGCGCGATGGCCACAGGATCAAAGTCCTCGCGGATAACGCCCGCCGAAGGCGAAGCCTTTTTCACTTCGGCAATCAGCCCCACATCGCCCACGCGCGGCCGCGCCAATGCGCCTGCGAAATCCCGCACATCGCCGCGCTCAGCCACTTGGCTACGCAGCGTTTCCAGCGTCACCGATATCTCCGGCAACGCCGCCAGTTCGGTGCGCTTGTGCGCCACGATTTCATCGAGGATGTTCATTCGTCGTCGGTTCCCGCCATACGTTGGGTGGGGCAACCGGCTTGCAGCCAGCCACTCACAAACTCGTCCACCTCGCCGTCCATCACCGCCTGCACGTTGCCGGTTTGGATTCCAGTGCGCAAGTCCTTCACCATTTGATACGGCTGGAAAACATAACTGCGAATTTGGTTGCCCCAGCCGATCGCGCCCTTGTCGCTGTAAAAACGTTCCATCTCGGATTTCTTTTCGTCTTCGCGCTTGGCGTGAAGTTTTGCACCCAGCAATTTCATAGCGGTGTGTTTGTTTTGGTGTTGACTGCGCTGGTTTTGGCTGGCGGCAACCACGCCGGTGGGCAGGTGCGTGATGCGCACGGCGCTTTCCACCTTGTTGACATTTTGGCCGCCCTTGCCGCCGCTGCGAAACGTGTCGATGCGCAAATCGGAAGGATCAATCTCGATGTCCGCTTCGTCCGCCATTTCAGCTATCACATCCACGCTGGCAAAACTGGTGTGACGGCGTTTGTTGGAATCAAAAGGTGAAATGCGCACCAGCCGATGTACTCCGCGCTCAGCCTTGCAGTAGCCGAAGGCGTTTTCGCCGGAGATAATCAGCGTCACGCTTTTGATGCCCGCGACTTCCCCGGCGGTCACATCGGTGACTTCCACCTTCCAATCGCGGCGCTCGGCCCAGCGTTGGTACATTCGCAAAAGCATATCGGCCCAGTCGCAACTTTCGGTGCCGCCCGCGCCGGCGTTGATGGTGAGAATGCAGTTGCAACGATCGGCCGGATCACTGAGCAACGCGGCCAATTCGAGGGCATCGAGCGAGGCGATAAATTTTCCCGTGTCCGCCGCCACCTCAGCCGCGAGCGTGGCCTGCGTGGCCTCATCCTCCTCCGCGCCCAGCTCCACCATCAATTGCAAATCGCCAAGTTGCTTCTCAGCCGCGCGGATCGGCTCGATGCGTTTGCGCAGGCCAGCGCATTCCTCCACCACTTTTTGGGCTGCCTCGCGGTGATCCCAAAAATTATCGACCGCCATTTTTTCTTCCAGCGCCTTTAACTGCGCTTCGCACTTGGGGAGGTCAAAGAAACCTCCGTAGTTTTGCCAATCGAGCTTCAGTCGCGGTGAGTTGGGCTTGCACGGTGTCGAACATTCTGCGGTTCAATTAACTGGAATAGCGCCCGTTGCCGAGCCATTTTTGCGCCGTAAAAAAATCAACACACCGCAGGCCAGCACCGTCCCCCACGGAAGCCAGTCGCCGGTGCGCTGGTAAAACGTCAGGGCGCGCGGGCCTTTGCGCAGGGGGATGCTGACGATTTTGTACGCGGGCGAATACACCAGCCGCCGATCACCCACGCCGTGGAAGCGGCCGTGCTCGTCGACCCAACAGGTGATGCCGTTATTCGTGCAGCGCACGAGCGGGCGACGCGTCTCGATGGCGCGCCACGCGGCGGAGCGCGCGTGTTGCCATTGCTGATGGCTTTGGCCGAACCAACCGTCGTTGGTGAGGTTCAGCAAAAAATCAACCTCCGGCGTAGCCGCGCGGCGGGCAAGTGCGGGCACGACGTCTTCAAAACAAATGATGACCGACATTTTTGCGTGGCCCATGTCGAAGATTTCCGGCCCCTTGCCACGTGCGAAGTTGCCGACCGGCGCGAGCTTTTTCAGAAAAGGCAACTGCTCCCCAAATGGCACGTACTCGCCAAACATCACGAGGTGTTGTTTGCTGTAATACGCCAGTTCGTTTCCGTCCGGATCCATCAACACGGAACTGTTGAGGGGCGCGTTGCTCTCAAACCGGTCCGCGCCCCAAACGCGCCAGATTTTTTTTTCGCGCAACGCGGCATTGAGTTTTTCCAAACGCGGCTCCACCACTTCCGGATCGAGCAAACGCAACGGCGGCACGGAAGCCTCCGGCCACACGAGCAAGTCGGGATTTTCATCCACCGCGATGTCCGAGAGATCCATCAACTGCGCGAAGCGATTGTGTTGATCCTCCGGGTTGCCGCTCCACAAAACCCTCTGCGGAATGCTCGGCTGGATGAGTGCGATTTTCAGCTCGCCCCGCTCCTCGCCCAATGGCTGCGCCAACGCGAAGCTGCCTAAACCCACGGCCACTGCCACCAACACCGCCGGTCCCGCTAACTCTTTGAAGATTGGCGGCTTAAACTTTTTCTCATCTCGCCAGCGCCAAACCAAAAGCAATCCCCCCCCCGCCCCCCCCCCCCCCCCCCGCGCAACGCCGCGCCCGCCGGGTAATTGCGCCCGCCACGCCACCCCCGGGCAATCCCCGTGGGCCCCGCCCAGAAAATTCCAAGGGAACCCCGTGATCACCCAACCGCGCAAACATTCCAACGCCACCCACGCAATTGAGCACGAAGTACCCCAGCGAAGTCGTTTGCAAAATGACAATTCTGCCAACGCTGCGCCGATGGGTTTCTTCAAATCCCCCGGAAACAAATACCAACACAACGCCGCCCACGCCGCCGGATACACCGAGCAATACGTGCTCAACGCCAGCCAACCGGCGATGTTCCCCGGCGCCACCGGAATATAGAGCACCCACGCGAGCGAGGTAAAATAATGCGCGATGCCAGCCACCAACCCCAATCGAAAAGCACGCCCCGGCGCGGCCCGCGTGGCGGCGAGCAGCAGCGCGGGTGCCAGCCACGCGGCGGGCAGGAAGGCCACCGGCGGGAAGGCACACGCCCACGCCAAGCCCGCTCCCGCGGCCAGCGCCCAGTCTTTCCATTTTGCCCCGCTCACACGCGCAGTGTGCCCGAACCTTTCGGCAGTTCAAGCGCGGCCTGTTCACGGAAATTTTTCTTGCGGCAAAAATTCTTTGCCGTACCTTCGCTTCACCCAACCAAATGAAACCCATCCGCATTGGCAAAACCACGCTCAAGGCATCTCCGCTGGCCTATGGCTGCTGGCGCATCGCCGGTGGCTGGGAAGCGCGCAAGGTGACGGCCAAGGCGCGCGAGGCGGGCGTGAAAGCGCTGCTCGCCGCGCAAGAGGCGGGCTACACGCTTTTTGATTTGGCGGATATTTATTGCGAAGGCGTTTCGGAAGAGTTGATGGGGCTCGCGCTGAAGCAATCCAAGGCGCTGAAAAAATCCGCGGTCATCGCCAGCAAATGCGGCGTGCGCGTGCCCGAAAGCAACGAGCCGTTTCGCTACGATCTCTCGGCCGATTACATTGTGCAGTCATGCGAAAAATCGCTGCAACGGATGGGAATCGATTGCATTGATATTTATCAACTCCACCGGCCGGATTGGTTGATGGATCCCGCCGAGGTGGCCAAGGCGTTCGCCAAGTTGAAAAAGGCGGGCAAGGTAAAGGCTTTCGGCGTGAGTAATTTTTCCCCCTCGCAAGTGAGTTGTTTGCAAAGTGCGCTGAAAGATCCGCTCGCGGTGAATCAAATCGAGGCGAGCCTGATGCATCTTGATCCATTTGAAAACGGCACGCTCGACCAATGCCTCGAGCGCGGCATCACGCCGCTGGCATGGAGCCCACTGGCCGGCGGGTTTCTCGGCAACGGGAAAAAATCCGTGCTGCCAACGCAGGAAAATTACAAACCCGCCAAAGTGCGGCGGCGCTTGGATTTGATGGCGCGCGACTTTGGCGTGAGCCGTGGCGCGGTGGCGCTCGCGTGGTTGCTGCGGCATCCCGCCGGCATCGTGCCCATCGTCGGCAGTACGCAACCCGACCGCATCCGCGAACTCGCCACCGCCACCGAGCTGCAGCTCAGCCGCGAACAATGGTATGCGCTTCTGACGAGCGCGCTGAAGGAGGATCTTCCCTGACCCCGCCCACGCCCGCGTCGCTCGGCTACCGCATGCCGGCCGAGTGGGAACCGCACGCGGGCACTTGGCTGACGTGGCCTCGGCGCGAGGGCATTAGCTTTCCGGATATTTATAAGCGCATCCCGCCGGTGATTGCCGCGATGGTGCGCGCATTGTCGGAGGGCGAAGGCGTTTTCATCAACGTGTGGGATGCCGCGATGGAAACCGAAGCGCGCGCGATTCTAAAAACTCACGACGCGCTGAACGCCAACGTGGAATTTTTCCATCATCGCACCTACGAACCGTGGTGCCGCGATCACGGACCGGTGTTTGTGAAAAATAAAACCACGCGCGCCGTCGT
>CAZJRV010000196.1:0-5218 GCA_964548235.1 uncultured Verrucomicrobiota bacterium | reverse complement strand
CGGGTGGGAATGGCAAATCGTGGTCCTCCATGGTGGCTGCAGACGACAAGCTTTATGCCATCAACCAATCGGGCGACGCATTTATCCTGCGTGCAGCACCGCGTTATCAATTGCTGGCGGTGAATTCGATTGGCGAAATGACGCAGTCGTCGATGGCGTTTTCCAATGGCGAACTTTTCATTCGCACATACAAAAGCCTTTGGTGTATCAGCGACAAGAAACCTTAATTATTCCTTTAACACCATGTCGATGCACATCACGGCGGCAAGGATGAGCTGCCGGGCGAGGCTATCAGCGGGGACATTCGCGGATATTTCCAGCACATAATTGTCCGCACTGGTAAACATTTCCTTGCCAAGGCCGGCCCATTTTTTTGTGATGTGCGCGAGCTGTACCTCGCCTGAGAGAAAACGAAAATCCCAGCCGGTCCATTTCCCTTTCAGTTCGCATACCGGTTGCTCGTGAGCGTCCAAAACGGTAAACGCGCCGCCCATTGAAAAGAGTTTTTGTTTGAACCCGCCGATGTATTGGTCGGTGGCATCAAATACCTCCACCTTGGACAGGAAGAGGGAGCCGCCCCGTTTCACTCGGACTACCTGCTGTCCATCCGTTGTGCGAATGAGGATATCAAACGGTGTCATCCGCTTAAAATCAGTAAAGCGCAGTAGCTTGGTTATGCCCCCAGATTTTGCTCGCGACATTCCATTACAATCTGGCCGGTGGCGGGGTCGTGGATGTCGTAATTGTTGGCGGCCTTGAGGATGCCGGTGTGTTCTTTTACGAAGAAAACATTTTGAGAAAGGATTTCGTTCATCGTTTGGTTTTCTGATGGGTTGGGCACTGGGTGCGCGAGGCTAGTTTTTGGACGGAAATCAGTCAAGAGCGTGCGGTGAGGATTTCGCATTGTGTGATTGATTAAAAACAGGGAAACTCAATTCTCATTCACAGCCGCTAACAAAGAATCCATTGATGAAAACAACCTCACTCGCCCCCCGATTTACAGCGATCGCGCTGTGCGTATATCAACTGGCCCTCCACCCAGCCGCCTCGGCCGCTTTGTTCAAGACGGAGGGCGACCGAATGTTTGCCGCTTACTTCAAGTACGAAGCCGATCGGATCGCAGCCAATTCCCTAAAAGACATCAAGACGCTCGAGGACTGGAATGCGCGTAAGGTGCGGTATCGGCGCGAGATGCACGAAATGCTCGGGCTCGATCCAATGCCCTCGCGTACGCCGCTCAAGGCGACCGTCACCGGTCAATTACAGCACGCGGAATTTGAGGTTTGGAATGTGCATTTCCAGTCGAAGCCGGGATTGTACGTCACTGGAAATCTTTATGTGCCCAAGGGTATCGAAAAACCCGCGCCGACGATTCTTTATGTGTGCGGCCACGGGCGCGTGAAAAAGGAGGGCGTGAGCTTCGGCAACAAAGTGCATTATCAGCACCACGGCATTTGGTTCGCGCGCAATGGCTACGTGTGTCTTGTAATAGACACGCTTCAGTTGGGCGAGATTGAGGGCATCCATCACGGCACGTACAATCATAAAATGTGGTGGTGGAACTCGCGCGGCTACTCCTCGGCGGCGGTGGAGGCTTGGAATTGCATTCGCGCGCTGGACTATTTGGAGACGCTGGACTTCGTGGACAAGACACGTTTCGGCGTCACCGGTCGCAGCGGGGGCGGGGCGTACAGTTGGTGGATTTCGGCGCTCGATGAACGCATCAAGGTTTCCGCACCGGTGGCGGGCATTGCGGATTTGCAGAATCATGTGTACGCCGGTTTTCCCAACAGCGGGCGGCTGGCGCACGGCACCGTCGAGGGGCATTGCGATTGCATGTTTCACGTGAACACGTACCGCTGGGATTTCGGACAGGTCGCCGCGTTGGTGGCGCCGCGGCCGTTGATGATCCTGAACACCGACGACGACCGCATCTTCCCGCTCGATGGCGTGAACCGAATCTTCAATCAAGTTCGCCACGTCTATGACCTCCACGGCGCGCGCGCCAAGCTTGGCCTCGTCATCACCCCCGGCGGCCACAGCGACACGCAGCCGTTGCGGGTGCCGGCGTTTAACTGGTTCAATCGTCATCTCAAGGGCGAAGAGCCGCCGATTACGATTGCAGCGGAGAAAATTTTTGAGCCGGAGCAGTTGCGGGTTTTCAAAAAACTTCCCGCCGATGAAATCAACACGAAGATTCAAGACAGCTTCACGCGAGTCGCCAACGCCAAGGCCAAGCCGTCAATCGACACCTTGAAATTGCTCCGCCAAAAAACCTTTCGCGGCTGGCCCGCGAATGACGTGCCGTTAATCTCCAAGCAAGTTTTTCGCAAAGAACACAAGGGCGTGATTTTCGAGGCGTTCGATTTCGACAGCCAAAGGAAAATTCGCCTGCGCGTTTATGTGTGCTATCGCAAGGGGCTGGAGAATCCTGCGGCCGTTCACCTCGAGGTTTTGCCCGAGACCGCTTGGCGAAAATATCTGGAGCTGGGCCGGCCCGCGTTCGCAGGGGAATGGAAGCAGGAACTGGCCCTGGCCGGAATCGCGGCTGACGCGCCGGTGACCGCCCAGCAGCGCGCGTTGCTGGAAAAGAAACTCGACCACGTCCGCACGCATCCCGAGGTGTACGTCACCTTCATGCCGCGCGGCATTGGGTTGAGCGCCCTCAGCAACGACGAGCGCCACGTCACGCAGGCCCGGCGTCGCTTCATGTTGCTTGGCCAAACGCTCGCCGGCATGCAGGTGTACGATGTACGCCGCGCGGTGCAACTTACGCGCGAACTCAGTCACACCGCGCCGCTCACCGTGTGGGGCTACGGCGAGACCGCCAGCCACGTGACGCTTGCGGCGCTGTACGAGAAGGGCATCAAGCAAATCAACCTGAGCAACTATCCGAAGGACGACAAGGAGCAGCCGGATTATTTGAATATTTCCCGAATGGTTACGCCCGATGGCGTACTCGACCTCGCGCGGGAAAAAGTGAAAGTAAATTTGACGAAATAATCGGAGCTCTATGGAGTGCGCCGGCAGAGCGAAGCGGCGACGGCGCTTTCTGTAACCGCGAACCCAAAAAGCAGTGTCGCGCTACTCTTGCCACCGCACTCCAAATTACCGCACCAACCCCCTCGCGGCCTGACCGGGGAAGGTGTCTTTTTGGAATTTTCCGTCCTTCACCACGGGCACGCCGTGGATGAGGGTGTATTTGATTCCGCTGGAAAATCTTGCGGCATCGGTGAAGGTGGCGTTGTCGATGATTTTTGCGGCGTCGAAAATGATGATGTCCGCGTCCGCGCCCACCGTGATGCGGCCTTTCTTTTTGAAAACAGGCGCGCATTTTTCCAGGCGTTGCGCGGGCCAAAGGGCGCATTTTTTTAACGCCAGCATCAGGGACAAATCTTTGTTCTCGCGCACGTACTTGCCGAGGATGCGCGAGTAGCAGCCGGCATTGCGCGGGTGCCCCATGAAGCCGTCGCTGGCAATCATCGTGTGCGGATTGGCCACCACTTGGCGCACGAGGCTTTCGGGGTTGGCGTGCACGATGACCTTGCCGCCTTGTTTGCGGTATTTTTCAAAAGTCGCTTTTGTGAGGCGTTTGCCGGTGGCGACCCATTGGAGGTTGTTGAACGTGATGCCGGCGCGTTCCTGCCAGCCCGCATCAAAGATGGCGGATTTGATGTCCGTCATCCCAGCGGTGTACGGGTAAACCTCGCACGACACATCGAGCCCGCGCATCTTGGCGGCGGCGACCATTTCAATGAGGCGCGGCGTGACGAGGTTGCCGGTGCTTTGAATATGCACGATGTGCCCCGGCGCACCGCTGATAGCCGAGAGCGCAATCACTTCGTGGATGGCGGTGAAAATGTTTAGGCCGGTATCGGTGCCCTTGCTGCGCATGTGCACGTGGCACGAGGCGTTGTATTTGGCGGCGATTCGGAAAACTTCCAGCGCTTCCCATTGCGTGGCCTCGGGCGTGTATTGCAGGCCAAACCCAACGGCCACCGCGCCGCGTCGCAGTCCGTGTTTGATTTTCTTTTTGATGGCGGCGAGTTGCTCGGGCGTGGCGCGTTGCTTGGCACCGCGGGAATCCGCCGGTGGCAGGAACGCCGGGCGGTCGCCCATCACGCTGATGCGCGTGGGGATGTGGCCGATGCTGACGCCGAAGTTGATGGGTGTCTTGCCCACGCGCAGCTTGTACCACAAGTCCACATCCGCAGTGCCGACTTCCAACTCGAGCGCGGTGGTCACGCCGTCCATCGCCTTGTACGGATAATCTTCGGGCCCTTGCCCGTGTTGGTGGAGGTCGACAAAGCCGGGTGCGACCACAAGGCCTTTGGCGTTGATGATAGACTTGCCCTTGAGCGGAGTCTTGGAGATGGACTTGATGGTGCCGCCGGTGATGCCGATGTGACGGATGGCGTCGAGTTCGGTTGCGGGATCCATCACGCGCCCGTTGGCAATGACGGTGTCGAAAGTCTCGGCGGCGAAGGCTGAGAGACTGGCGAGGGCGAATGTTAAAAGTGTTTTCATATTTTTATTCTCACGCGGAGACGCGGAGAAACCATTTTAATTTAATTCTCTGCGTCTCCGCGGCTCTGCGTGCGGATTTATTGTTTTGATTCTTCCAAAAATTTTGTCATCGCCGCTGTCATGATGGACTCGAAGGGGACGGTGATGAAGCGCGCGCCTTTGTCACGCCATTGGCGGGCGCCTTCGCTGTTGTAAATCATGAGGCCGAGGATTTTCCCGGCGGCGAGGGTGGCGGCGGCGATTTTGTCCATCGCTGCTTGGACGTCAGGATGGGGGATGTTGCCGGGATGACCGAGGGAATTGGCGAGGTCATTGGGGCCGATGAAGATGACGTCGACGTCGGGCGTTTGCACAATGGTATCGAGGTTGGCCAAGCCCTCGGTCGTTTCGATTTGGGCAATGACGAGCGTCTCGGCGTTGGCTTTTTCGACATATTCGCCCAACGGCCCGGTGCGTCCGAAGTCGGCGGCGCGGATGCCGGCGAGGCCGCGTTGGCCGCGGGGTTGGTATTTGATGGACTGCACGGCGCGCTCGGCATCGGCGGCGGTGTTGATGAAAGGAATCAGCGCGCCCTGCACGCCGGTGTCCATGAAACGCAAAATGACGGATTGCTCGTTGGTGGTGGCGCGGGCGATGGGCGTGATGCCGCGCAGTTCGCAGGCGCGGCATTGGTCTTCCACATCGCGTGGCT
>CAZJRV010000195.1:0-5230 GCA_964548235.1 uncultured Verrucomicrobiota bacterium | reverse complement strand
CCTTTCACGACAAGGGCGGCGCGGACATCCTCCAACGCATTGCGCGCGAGAATGATGGCACCTACCGCTTCGTGAACCCCTAGCCGCTTGCCCACCGCTGTCATCGCGGTTACCTTCTGCTTATGCCGATTGCAACCACTCCCTCGCCGCCGTATTTTGTGGTGGTGTTTACTTCACAACGCGCCGCCTCCGATGCGGCGGGATACGATCAGGCCGCCGCGCGCATGATGGAGCTGGCTGTCCAACAACCCGGTTTTCTTGGCGTGGAAACCGCCCGCGGTGAAGATGGTCTTGGGCTCACGGTTTCCTATTGGGAATCCCGCGAGGCGATTGCCAATTGGAAGGCGAATGGCGAGCACCAAACCGCACAAGCAAAGGGCAGGGAAACGTGGTACACCGATTATCGTTTGCGCATTGCCAAAGTGGAGCGGGAGGCGGGTGCGTGAACCTGGCTTATGACTTGGCGGCTACGTATGCGGATAATTTCGAGAATGGACCGCAGCTTCAACCGCCACCCAATGTTTCCACAAAATCCACAAACGAAGGGGTGGATTTTCTCGGCCACCGTGTCAATAGCCGCCTCGGCATCGCAGCCGGTTTACTGCTGAACGCGAAATGGATTGAAGGCTACGCGGCGTACGGATGGGATTTGCTTTCATACAAAACCGTGCGCTCTGCCGCGCGCGAGTGTTATCCGCCGCCCAATTGGACTTTTGTGAATGCCGATGCCGGCGAGGGGCCGGTGTTTGCCATCGACGATTTGCCGGAGGATCCGAAGGCCATCAGCTCGGCGGTGTGTTTCGGGATGCCGTCGATGCCGCCGGATTTTTGGCGGAAAGACATCGCGCGCGCCAAGGCGGCCATGGGCGATGGACAGGTGCTCATTGTCTCCGTGGTGGCCAGCCCGGAACCGGGATGGAGCGCTGCGCAGGTGGCCGAAGACTACGCCCAATGCGCCGCGTGGGCTGCGGCGGCCGGCGCGGATGTCATTGAGGCAAATTACTCCTGCCCCAATGTTTGCTCCGCTGAAGGCCAAATTTATTGCGATGCGCGCCTAAGCGAAACGGTCACGCAAACGATCCGCGATGCCATTGGTGGCACACCCTTGTTGCTGAAAATTGGCGTGTTTCCGAATGCGGAAAATCAACGCGCCTTTCTGCACGCCGTGGCGGGCAAAGCCAACGGCGTTACATTGGTGAATGGCATTGCGCGCGAAGTGCGGCACGCCGATGGACGGCCGGTGTTTGGCGAAGACTATGTAAAAGCCGGAGTGATGGGTCGCATCATTCACGAACCGTGCGTGGCCGCCGTGCGCGAGGCGCGGACGGTGATTGAATCGGAGAATCTACCGCTCGCATTGGCCGCCGTGGGCGGGGTTTCCAGCGCGACGGATTACGAGGATTTCATTGCAGCCGGTGCCGATGCGGTGTTGTGCGGCAGTTCGCCAATGTATTTGCCGGAACTCGCCTGCCAGATCAAGGCGGGAAGCCATTATTAACAAAAGAGAATTGGATTTCATTGGACAACGGGGCTGTGGTGTTGGACATTTTCGGCATGCAAATTCACCGACGATCTTTTCTTCAAAGCACACTGACGGCTGCGGCCGCGATGGGCGCGACCTGGTTTGAGGTGCCGCGATTGATGGCCGAAGTGGGAGGGCTGAGCAAGGCGGCGCAGGCATCGCTGAAAAAATATGGCGGCTTTCCGATGGGCATCCAGAGCTATTCGCTGCGGGCATTTGGGATTGATGGCAAGGAGGGGGCGCTGCAGAAGATTGAGGATCTGGGACTGCATTGGGTGGAGTTTTTCGGGCGGCATTATCCGATCACGCCGGACAAGAAGAAGATCGGCGAGATGAATGCCAAGCTGGCCAAGCACGATTTGATCCCGAGCGCGCACGGCGTAAATGCGTTTGGCAACAACCATGCGGCGAATGAAAAGATTTTCCAGTTTGCGAAACTGGCGGGTATCAAGAACATCAGCGCCAACCCGAAGCCCAATTCGTTTCAGAGCCTCGACAAGCTGGTGAAAAAATATGACGTGCGGATTGCCATTCACAATCACGGACCAGGGGCGTTGTACGATAAGATTGATGACGCGCTAAAGGCGGTGCAGGGGCACGACAAGCGGATTGGGTTCTGTGCGGACCTCGGCCACTACATCCGCAGCGCGGAAGATCCGGTGGAGGTGATTCACAAACTGGGCGACCGGTTGTACGGAGTTCATTTGAAGGATTTCGCCGAGCAAAAAAAATCCACGCACGGAGTAATCCTTGGCAAAGGGCACCTCGATGTGCCGGCGGTGTTTAAGGCGTTGAAGAAGGTGCAATTTCCTGCCGATGGCGCATTGAGCCTCGAGTACGAGGAAAACGCGGCCAATCCGATTGCGGACATTCAGCAATGCCTCGCCATCGCCGCCGCCGGCGCGCAAAAGGCCCTGAAGCGGTAGCCGGTAGATTTGAGTTTGCGGACGTTGGCTTGAGTCATCGCCTGTATTTTTGTAGGGTCGCGCCAGCCTGCATGTTGCAGTTTTCCGACAGCCCGTACCGATACTTTCCGCCCAAGCCCAACCGCCTCATCGCGTGGCTGGGCGAACAGTGGAATGGGCGCTGTCATTTGCCGGGGCCGGGGCATTTGATTTCCAAAGTGGAGGTGGAAAACGCCGGGCAGTTGCTGGACATCCAACGCCAGAATGGCACGCGCGTGTTGTTGCTGCCCAATCACTCGACGCATAGTGATCCGCAAATCATGGTGGAGACATGCCGGCAAATCGGGTCTTGGTCATTATTTATGGCGGCGTACGATGTGTTTGAGCGCGATGCGAAAGTGGCGTGGTTGATGCAGCGGATGGGGGCGTTCTCGGTGGACCGCGATGCGAGCGATCGGCAGAGCCTCAAGGAAGCCGTGCGCACGGTGATTGATGGCCGCTTCGCGCTCACGATTTTTCCCGAGGGCAATGTGTATTTTATGAATGATCGCGTGACGCCCTTTCTCGATGGCCCGGCGTACATCGCGATGAAGGCGCAGCAGGACTTGAAGGCGGATGGGCGCATTTTTGCCGTGCCGGTTTCCATCAAGGTTTCGCACGTGACCAATGCGCGGGCGCGCTTAAGGGAAATTCTCGCGGAGATGGCGGCGGTGTTGGATGTGGACATCGGTTCCGCTGGAGAAGCAGACGGCATTGTGGCCGATGTGCATCGGGTGGGCATTGCGATGGTGCGGCGGAATTTAACGATGCGTGGGTTTCTGCCGCCCAATCCGAACTACGACGATTTGCCCGGGTTGCTGCGGGCCTCGACGGAGCTCATTCTCGGAAAACTCGAACACAAAATCGGCATCACGCCCAAGGCGAAGGATGATTTGATGGACCGCATTCGGTCCGCACGGCGGGAGATTCACAAGGTGCGGACCAGCGCCGCGCGCGAGATTGACCACGCGGTGGCGGCGACGTGGGCGGATGAGGCGATATTGGCGTTTCGGATTCTCAGTTACGCGGGCAATTACCTCAGTGAAAGACCGACGCTCGATCGCGTGGGCGAGACGATCGAAAAAATGCGCGAGGATTTGTATTCGCGCGACTTCCCGCCCTACGCCGAACGCATTGCCCGCGTGCGGCTGGGCGAGCCGATTGATGTTTCCAAAGCGCTCGCCGCCGCCGACAAGCCACGCGAGGCGATGTCCGGGCTTACGGTGGATTTTGAAAAAGGCGTGCAAAAGGGCATCGACGAATTGAACGCCGCCAACCCACATCCGGGCGCGGAGATGTTTTAGCCCATCGATCCACTCAATGTCCGCCTGCGTCGAATCAATTTTCCATTTCGGGGCTGATTGCGTTAACGTGCCGCCGCGATGAGCGAAGACCAGTCCCAACAGCCGCTGGCCAACAAGGGATTTTTGTCTTTGGTGGTCACGCAATTCCTTGGCGCGGGCAATGATTATTTGCTCAAGCAAGTGCTCACCTTCGGACTCGCGGCGGCGGGCATTTGGAACAGCACGCTGGGGGATGGCGGGCAGAGCTATGTGGCGGCGGTGTTGGCGCTGCCGTTTTTATTGTTCTCCGCCGTGGCGGGACAGTTGTGCGATCGCTACAGCAAACAACTCGTCGCCGTGCGCGTGAAGCAGGCGGAATTTCTCATCGTGCTGGCGGCCTTCGCGGGATTTTATTTTAACAATGTTTATCTGTGTTTGTTGGCGATGTTTTTGCTGGGGACGCAAAGCGCGTTCTTTGGCCCGGCCAAGTACGGGGTGATCCCGGAACTGGTGGACACCTCAAAAATCAGCATGGCCAATGGCATCATCAATATGCTGACCAACGTGGCGGTGATCGCGGCCACGCTGGTGGCGGGGGCGATTTACGAGACTTATCGCGGGCCGGATGGTGCCACGGCGCCGGAAGGATTAATTTGGCTGCCGGGCGTGGCACTTTTGGCGGTAGCGATTGTGGGGCTGATTGCGGCGCTGCAAATGCCCAAGCTCAAGGCGAGTGCGGAGAACCTGAAAGTGAAGTGGGAATTTTTCGCGCCGCACTTGCGCACCATCCGCCGCATGCGCGAGGGCGACTCGCCGATTTTCATGGTGTGCCTGCTAAAGGGTGGGTTTGGAATGCTGGCGTTCATGTTTCTTTTGATCCTGGCGGATTACACGGTGGTGCTGGGTTTGCCGGAAACGAAGGTGGGCGTGTATTTGCTGGGCACCATCGGTGTGGCCATTGGGGTGGGCAGCATCTCGGCGGGATTGATTTCGCGCAATGGCATTCAGCCGCGGCTGATTCCGGCGGGTGCGATTGGGTTGGTGGTGGCGAGTCTGTTGCTGGCTTGGGCGCCCTCGAGTTACGTGGTGATTCATCGCGCGGACGCCACGGTGGCGGAAAAGGGATTGGCCGGTTTGCCGAAAGGGATCACGGTGAGCCATTACTTGGACCGAGCGGAGGATCGGCTTAAGGAATTGCGGGGGGATTTAGCATTCAAGCGCGAAGGCATTTCGTTGGGCGCTCGATTGAATCGGGTGGAGAATGGCGAAGTGGGTGCGATGGTGATTTCGTCGGCCTACCTCGGCTCATTTGAAAACAAAAAGAAGCTGGCGCGCAAAATTGATGAAAAAAACAAGACTTCGGAATTCTACGAACTGCAGCGCGACGGCAAGCCCACCGGCCTGGTGGCCACGCCGGTGGAGGCGCGCAAGGCGGATATTTGGCGGGTGGTGGGGTATCTCTTTATCGTGGGCGTGTGCGC
>CAZJRV010000194.1:0-5267 GCA_964548235.1 uncultured Verrucomicrobiota bacterium | reverse complement strand
GCGGCGTCTTCCCGCCAATCAGGATTTTCGGTTTGCCCTTCGACTGAGCGGCGGCATTAAAGGACAGTAACCCCGCAATGATCAGGGCAATAAAAGTAAACAGGCGAGCTTGGGTGTGAAGGTTGTGCATGGCTATGCCCCCATTATTAGTTTGGTAAGTGACGATTGCAAGCCTGCCAATGGCCGGGACTGATGCCTCAGATACTTCCATCCATTGACGAGGTTTCCCATGGCATATAGGATTCGCATATGAAGCGGCGGTTGGCGGCCATTGCCAAGTAGTTGGCTCGCGATGCGAAACATCTGGCGTGCGGGAACAAGCATTTGGCGGGTCGGAAACCCTCGTAAATATAAGAATATGAGTCGCACCGTGCAGCCTGTCGCCCGTATAAACCGCGACCGTGAGCCTGCAAACCACCTCCACTCCCGCAGATTTCGAGGCACTGGCCCAAACCGACTTGTCAGGGACTACCTGCGTGGTGCTGGACATCCTGCGGGCCACCAGCAGCATGATCACCGCGCTGGCCAATGGCGCAGAGCAAATCCTGCCCGTGGCCACTATTGAGGAGGCGCTCGCGGCCAAGGCCGAACATCCCGAAGCCCTCCTGTGCGGAGAACGTAATGGACTACGCATCACCGCCACGCAAACCGGCGGCACAGAGTTTGACCTCGGCAACTCCCCGCGCGAATACACCGCCGAAATCGTCGCCGGCAAAACCCTCATCACCACCACCACCAACGGCACTCGTGCTCTGCGCGCCTGTGCGAAGGCGCAATACACGCTGGTGACCAGTTTCCTGAACCTCACCGCTACTGCCGAGCACCTGCGCGCGGCTGCCCCGGAAAAACTCGTGCTCGTTTGCGGCGGCACATACGAGGATGCCGCCCTCGAAGACATCCTCGCCGCCGGGGCATTGGCCAATGCGTTGTGGGGAAACTATGATGAACGCGATGACGCCACCCAAGCCGCCCAGTTACTTTTCGCATCGGCACCGATTGAAGAAACCATCCTCCACGCCCAAAACGCGAAGCGACTCCGCGGCCTGCCAGATCTCGCCGCAGACGTCCCATTTTGCATCCAGCGCGACACCGCCAACTTCACTGCAATGATGGATGACAAAGGCAGGGTCCACCGCACAGGCGGATAGGGGCGCGCACGCGCGCGTCTATGAACACGCGGAAGCATGTCCCTACCGTTGCCCCCAAATTATACGAAACGTGGGTGAGAATTTTTCTGCCTCAGTGGCGAGGGCGTGGTCAATTTCATCGGGGGTAAACCAGCGGCCCTCATCGATTTCTTCGGGGCAAAGATTAAACGGGCCTTCGTCTTCGGTTCGGTAAATGACAGCGAATTCCCAACCGGTCTCGGCGCTGGCTTCTATTTTGAAGAGTTCCTCCATCGGTTCGTCCACGAGTAAATCGATTTCCTCCATCAACTCGCGCTCGGCAGCCACGGCATAGCTTTCGCCGGAGTCCACGTGGCCACTGCAGGAGCTGTCCCAAAGGCCGGGATCGTTGTCCTTGGCCATCGAGCGCTTTTGCAGGAAGAGCTGCCCGGCGGCATTGAACACCAGCACGTGCACCGCCCGATGGCGCAGGCCCTGCGCGTGCACAACGCTTCGCGGTTGCTGGTCGATGATCTCGTCGTGCTCGTTGACGACGTCAAAAATTTCTTCATTCACCATGCAACTCTTTCGTCAGTGCGACAAATTGATCGAGAGTCACTTTCTCCGCGCGGATTTTTGAATCTAATCCGGCTGCATTCATGGCCGCATCAATCTTGTTATCGGGCCAGCCGCCTTTAAGATTTTTGCGCATCATCTTGCGGCGTTGACTGAAGGCGCGTTTGACGACGGTGGTGAAGGGCTTGTGCAGCGCATCGGGATAAAGCGGTTCGGGGCGGCGATCCAAGGTAATGCAGGCGGAATCCACGCGTGGTTCGGGGAAAAAACAATGCGGTGAAATTTTGAAGATTTCCTTCACCTCATAACGACAACCGACGAGCAGGGTTAGCTTGCTGTACTCGCGCGTGGCGTGTTGGGCGGCGAGGCGTTGGCCGACTTCCCATTGCACGGTGACCACCAGCCGTTGCGGCCCGCGCGGCATGGCGGCGAGATCAACCAGCAACGGGGAGGCAACGTTGTAGGGCAAATTCGAGACCAGCTTCCACCCGCTCCAATCAACTTCCTTGTTCCGAAAATACTTGAGCGCGTCCGCATGGATGAGCCGCAGCTTTGTGTCGTCGGTAAATTTTTCGCGCAGATGGGCGTGCAGCCGCTTGTCTTTTTCGATAGCAGTGAGTTCGTTGACCTCTGTCAACAGATGCTCGGTGAGGCTGCCGAGGCCCGGGCCAATTTCCAACGCCTGATCGGCCGGCTGCAGGTCGGCGGCCTTGGCGATGCGGCGGAGCACGTTTTGGTCGTGCAATAGATTTTGCCCGAGCGCCTTGGAGAGGCGCACGGATTCCTCGTCGAGCGTGCTGCGCATTTCAGTGGGGTTCATGCCATCACTTTCTGCAGCGTCACCAGCGTGCGCTCGAGTTGTTTTTCTGTGATCGTCAAGGGGGGCGAAAAGGTGATCACGTTGCCGTGCTCGCCCGAGGGCAGCAGAATGTAACCGCGCCGCAACATTTCCTTCACCGCAGCCATGACGCGGGGGCCTTCAGTTTCGTCAAACGCCATTCCGGCCATCAAGCCGCGTCCCAAGTAGCGCGCGCCCGGGATGGCAATGCGGTTGAACATCTTCTTAAACTTTTTTCCAAGCCGACGCGCTTGGGTGATGAGTTTCTTTTCCTTCAACTCCTTGAGTTGGGCCAGCGCCATGGCGCAGCCGACCGGATGCCCCAGGTAGGTGCTGGTGTGAATCGCCTCGCCTTCGCTGGCGGGCCACGCGCGGTCCATCACCGTGGCACGACCCACGCAGGCGCTTAAGGGAAAGCCGTTGGTGAGCGCTTTGCCAAGGCAGATAAGGTCCGGATAAAAGCCGCTTTGCTCGCAGGCAAACCATTCGCCCGTGCGGCCGAAGCCGGTATAAATTTCATCGGCAATCAACAGCGCATCATTCGTTTCGCAGAGCGCCTTGAGGTCTTTCAAAAATCGTAGCGGCGGCACGCGCAATCCGGCACGGCCTTGGATGGGCTCCATCAACACAGCACCGATGGAATGTTTTTTGAACAGCTGCCTCAGATGAGCAACCGTTTCCTTGCAGGCAGCATTCGTTTCAGGGAAGGGCGCGAAGTGGCTGAATTTGCCGAGTTGTTTCTTGAAGGGTTCACGAAACAATTTGCGTTGAGTGGCGCTGAGTGCGCCGTAGCCGAGGCCATGATAAGCGCCGTCAAAGGCGATCACGCCGGGCTTGTCGGTAGCGAGGTGCGCGGTCTTCAGCGCGGCTTCTACGGCTTCGAAACCGGAGTTGCAAAAGATGGTCTTGGCGTGGCGCGACGGCATCTCATGCGGCAGGCAGCGATAATGGACGTGGCGGAATTCCGTACGCGCCCAGCGCTCGAAGGTGAGCTTGGAGAGCGCGCGCGCAAGTTGCCCTTTGAGGGGGTGCGGATGCACATCGCCCATCGCGTGGGGCAGCTTGGCAAGCTGCGCCTGTCCGGCCTTGGTGACGCGCGGGTTGGCATGGCCGGTGGCGGCGACAGCGAAGGCGCCGGTGAGGTCGAGATACTTTTTGCCATCCGTATCCCACACGTGCACGCCCTTAGCGCGCTCCCAAACGATGGGCCACGAGCCATCCTCGGCGAGGTGGGTGACGTTGCGGCTTTCGTAGTCGCGCAGGAGTTGGAGATGGGGGTTCATTAAACGCCCTTTTGTTCTGGCGGCCAAATGTGTTTGTGTTGTTGCAACTGAAAGCGGACGGGCAGGCGGTCGGCGATGATGGCCTCGGCGAGTTGGCGGCGGGTGAGGGGGGTGTGGTCGGCGGGGACGGGTTTGAGGGCGTCGTCTTGTTGTTCGGCGGTGAGTGGGTTGACCCACGAGAAAAGCACTTCACAATTGCCGTGAAAATTTTGGAGTTGCGCCTTGGCCCAGTCGTAATCTTCTTGGGTGCCGATGACGCATTTGAGTTCGTCGGTGGGGCGGAGGTTGGTGAAATTGCTTTCGAGATTTTTTTCGTGCTCGCCGCTGCTGGGGCATTTGAGGTCGATGATGCGGTGTACGCGAGGGTCAATGGCGGTAATGTCATGCGCGCCGCTGGTTTCGAGGAGCACGGTGAAGCCGTCGTTGCAAAGGGCGGTCATTAACGCGGGGGTTTCCTTTTGCAGGAGGGGCTCGCCGCCGGTGAGTTCCACGAGGGGCGGCTCAGGGTAGCCTTCGGCTTGGGCGGTGATTTCGTTTCGGATGGCTTCGAGCGTCATCGTTTCGCCGCCGTTGAAGGCGTAGGCGGTGTCACAGTACGAACAGCGCAGATCGCAGCCGGTGAGGCGCACGAAGACACACGGCCGCCCGGCGAAAGTGCTTTCGCCCTGCAAACTGAGGTAAATTTCATGGACGCGGAGTGTGCCGGTCACGGGGCGGTTATACCGGTGGACTTGTCATCGGCCAAGATTTCCGTTGGCGGCGGCTAATGAGCATCATAAGTTTGGCCCGTGAAGCTTTCGGTCAAAACCGACTATGCCGCGCGGGCGGTGCTGGCGCTGGCGTCGTTGCCACGCGAGGGGCCGGCGCGCAAGGTGGATGAACTCGCCGAGGTGGTGGGGACTTCCGCCAATTATTTGGTGCAAATCCTGATCGAGCTAAAGGGCGCGGGCTTGGTGGAAAGCACGCGCGGTAAACAAGGCGGTTATCGACTGGCAAAGGCCCCGGAGGAAATCACGCTGGGAATGGTTTGGCGCGCGGCTGAAGGTTCGATTTTGGATGTGCCGGCGATTACGGATGAGGGTTGCCCGGCGGGTCTGCGCGAGGTGTGGAAGAATGCCAGCGCGTCACTTTCTGATTCTGCCGATCAGGTCACCTTCGCAAAAATTCTGGAGGCCAGCGGACGCGATCGCGAGATGTACTATATTTAACAGGGGACGCTAGTTGATGTCGTCGTTGTTGCGCACCTTGCCGGTTCCCTTTGTGTTCATCGTGGCATCGTGGGGGTTTTGTTCGCACCTAATATTGTGCATGGAAAGTTCTCCCCGCGAGGGGAATGTCTCGCCACAGAATTCGCAGGTTGCATCACTGGATTGCTGGCTGACAAACCACGCGCCACCAATTACCAAGGTTGCGGCCACCGCAAGGGTAATCCCGAATTTTGTTTTTTTATCCATACTGTTTTCC
>CAZJRV010000193.1:0-5269 GCA_964548235.1 uncultured Verrucomicrobiota bacterium | reverse complement strand
CAACGAAGGTCTTATCCGAGTAGAACTTCAAAATCTGCCCCAAGCGCTCGTCGACGATGTGCAGAGGGCAGTGGCCACCTGCTCAGCGCTCTCCGAGGTTCACTTGGGGCCACGCCGATGCGCAGGCGCGGATAGTCCGGCGTGGCCAAATGCTGCTCCATCGATCGCAGCCCGTTATGACCGCCGGCACTGCCGCCGGGGCGCAACCGGAGTTCGCCAAAATCAATGTTGGCGTCATCCACGATGGCCAGCACACGGGTGGCTTCCTCGATCTTGTAAAAATCACAGATCGCGCCCACCGCCTCGCCGCTGAGGTTCATAAACGTCAGCGGCTCGCACAAGAGCACCATGTGCCCGGACACTTCCGCCCGGGCCAGCCGCGCGGAAAATTTTTTTTCTTCATCGGTCCAGTCCGCGTTCCAGCGGACGGCCAGGTGTTCCACGGCCTGGAACCCGGCGTTGTGGCGCGTGCGCTCGTACTTGGCGCCGGGATTCCCCAGCCCCGCGATGAGGTGTGCCGCCTCCATGGCTGCCATGGGCGCAACGCGCGCGACGGATTACTTGTCGTCGCCCCCGCCTTCCTCGGGTTTGCCTTCGCCTTCGGCCTTGGCTTCGCCGCCCTCGCCCTCGGTGCCTTCCTCGCCTTCGGCACCTTCCTCGCCCTCAGCTGGGGCCACTTCCTCGATGACGCGCGGACGCGACACGGAGAAGACAGGGTTGCCAGGGTTGTCCAAAATTTCCACGCCCTCGGGCGTCTCGATGTCGCTGATGTGCAGGGTGTTGCCGATTTCCAGCTCGGTGATGTTCACCTCGATCAATTCCGGCAACGCGGCGGGGGTGCCGCTCACGTGCACCTGGCGCACGACGTGCTCGAGGTTGCCGCCGCTGACCTTCACGCCCACGGCTTCGCCCACGGGCACCACGGGCACGGTGACATGGACCATTTGGTCCTTGCGCACCTCGCGAAAATCAACGTGCAATGGCTGGCGGCTCAGCGGGTGGTGCTGCACTTCTTGGATGAGCGCGAGTCGGCTGTTGCCCTCGAGATTCAGGTCCACCAATACCGCTGTGGCGGAGGTGGAGGCCATCATTTTCTGGAATCCTTTCTTGTCCACTTCCAGCTGCTCGGCGCTGCTGCCGCTGCCGTAAATAACGGCGGGCAAGCGGCCCCCGAGCCGGAGGGCTCTGACTTGATTGCGTTTTTTTGCAGTTCGCGCGTTGGCGGTTAATTCAATTGCTTTCATCGTCTCAATTATCCAATCCTCACTCCATCAAATTCAAATAGCGAGGTGACTGAAGAATTCGTGTGAATTCGCTTAATCGCCTCGCCGAGCAGGCCCGCCACCGACAATGTGGTGAGCTTTAAGCCCTTGATTTCGGGGCGGGGAACAGTATCAGTCGAGATTAGTTCGTCAATGCTCGATTTTCGCATTCTTTTGGCGCCCAAATCATTCAAAACCGCATGGGAAACCGCTGCTATAATCTTTTTGGCACCGCGCCGCCGCAACAATCGGGCCGCTGAAACCAGCGTGCCGGCTGTCTCAGTAAGGTCGTCCACCAACAAAACCGTCTTGCCGCGCACCTTGCCGATGACTGATACCGTCTCGGTTTCCGTATCCGAAACACGCCGCTTGGCCACAATTGCCAAGCTGGCATGCAGCATCTGCGAATAGGCGTGGGCCATCTTGATGCCGCCGACATCCGGGCTAACCACCGCCAGGTCATCGCCCAAGTCGAGGGTTTTGAGGTACTCAAAAATTACCGGTGCCGCATAAAGATGATCCACCGGAATATCAAAAAATCCCTGAATCTGCTGGGCGTGCAAGTCCATCGTCAACACTCGGTTCACGCCCGAGGCCACCAGCAGGTTGGCCACCAGCTTGGCGCTGATGGGCACGCGCGGCTGGTCTTTGCGGTCTTGCCGCGCGTAACCATAAAAAGGCAGCACCGCGGTAATCCGGTTGGCGCTCGCGCGGCGGAGGGCATCAATCATGATGAACAGTTCCATCATGTTTTGGTTCACCGGCGGGCAGGTGCTTTGAATGACGTACGTATCCTCGCCACGCACATTTTCCTCGATCTTCACGAATGATTCGCCGTTGGGGAAATCGCGAATGACCGCCTTGCCGAGGGGCATATTGATGCTATCCGCAATAGCCTCGGCGAGGGGGCGGTTGGATCTGCCGGAAAAGATTTTCACTGTATTATGTAGGGAACGGCGCTTGTGACAAACGAGTGCGCCCGTATCTACCCATCCCACCCGCGCGCGGCGAGCAAAAAAACGATATGACAGTGAAAAATTTAGACTGCCGGCAAATCCTGCTTCGCTTCGCCATCGGCCGTTTGCTTCGCGCGGAAGGCCTCGTACGCCTTTTTGTATTCCGGATATTTGTTTCCCAGAATGGCCGTGGCCAGCAACGCGGCATTTTTCGCGCCCGGCTTTCCAACCGCCAGCGTGCCCACCGGCACCCCGCCGGGCATTTGCACCATCGAGAGCAGCGAATCCATGCCTTCCGTGCTCCAAGCCTTCATCGGCACACCCAAAACTGGCACCGACGTGATGGCCGCGGTAACACCCGCCAAATGCGCTGCGCCACCTGCGGCGGCAATGATCACCTCCATGCCGTTCTCCGTGGAAGCACCCACCCAGCGGTGCAACAATTCCGGCGTGCGATGCGCGGAAATTACCTTGGCCTCATAAGGCACCCCCAGATCCTTGAGTTGTTTCGCGCAATTCTCCATTACGGCCCAGTCGGAGTGACTGCCCATAATGACCCCCACCAATGGATTCGATTCGTGACTCGTTTCGCTCATAAAGCGCGGCACCCTACCCCATCATTCCCCGGCCATCAACCATCAACCGCCATCGGTTTTACCATTTTTTAAAACACCACCGGCCGGTTCATCATCCCACATTCCGGGCAACGCGAGCGTTCCACGTCATCATCATCGGTGTAGACCTTTTCGCATTCCTCGCAACTGAAAACGTTGTCCCGCTTCGGTTCGGGCTCAAAATCCAAGCCCCGTTGCCGGGCGTAAAATGCCACCGCCGCCCAGCCGCCGAGCAGCACCAGCAAAAAAACAAAGATGGCATCGGAGCCGCTCATTCACGCCGTGGTTCTTGGATCAGGTTGGTGACGGTCAATGGATTGGTGTGCCAATGAAAAATCAAGTCGCCCATCGCAAAGTGCGCCGCATCCAGCGGCCCGGCCGGTGCGTTGGTGGTTTTCGCAAACCGAATGCTGCGCCGCGCCAATTCCAGCGCCTTCGTGTCTGCCGGCGCATGACCCGAACTGCTCAGCCGCGCCACGCTGAAAACCCGTCCGCCAGCGGTCACCATCACCTGCACGCGCGTCGGCCGCAGCAGCGTGGTGTGGTTCCAAGTTTCGAGTTTTGGTGAAACAAGCAATTTGAGCCCGGCCAAGCCTCCCGCCAATTCCAGCCGGCTCGCCGTGGTCGTTTCAAGGGGGGGCACTGTTAACGTCATGATTTCCGGCATCGGCTTCACAAACGCATTGGCGCTGTCGCCAAGGTTGGTTTTCAGAATCGAGTCGATGGGGCCGGTGAGCAAATTGGTGGGATACGGGATTTCAATCTCCCGCGGCTGCCAGCGGTGAGGCTGATGGGGCATCGTTCCCGGGCGCAACGACGGGCCGGAAAATCCCCTTGGATTGGGCCGCGCAAACGCAGTCGGATCCTCCAGCGCCAATGCCTCCAGCAACCCGGCGCTGTTGGTATTGGCCAGCAAAAGTGACGGTTGCTTATCAGGCCGTTCCGGCGTGGTGGACTGCCGCGAGATCCACCACAGCCCACCGCCCTGCAGCACGAACAACACCGCCACCCACCAGCCCCAATGAAACCGAACCGATGAGGGCGTACTGCCGGTGGGCGTGGTCATTGCGTTTTTGCCCCAGCGGGTGTCTCAAGCAAACCCGGCTGTGTGGCCAGCCACGTTTTGTGGATGCCAGCCGCGCGAGCAATGGCGGCCACGCGGGTGATAGCCTCGTGGCTCGCACGGCGATCGGCCTGCAGCACGAGCATTAAATTTGTGCGGCCGGCCGTCGCGCGTTTCAATGCCCCCTGCAATCGCGCAATGGGCAGTGCCTCGTTGCGATAACACAGCCGGCCATTGCGATCCAGCGCCACCACCAAGGCGCCAGCGAAATCCTGCGGCAAGGTGCCCGCCACCGCTGGCAACTGCACGGGTGTGCCGGGTGCAAGCACGCGCGCAGTGTTTTCGATGAGAAAAAAGAGCATCAAAAACATCATCGCCGCCATCGGCACCGCGCCGGGCAGTTCGCAGCGAAGGTGATGTTGTCGACGAAATTTCATGACGGCTCAAATAATTCGGGATCCCCGGCAGCACCATCATCGGCCCTTTTTTTTCGGCGCCCGGGTTTTTCCATCTCGCTCACCATGCGCAGTGCATCGAGTGAGGTTTTTTCCATATCGAGAACAATATCGCTCACCACGGTAACAAGATGATTGTAGCCGACGTAACACGGCACGCCCACCGCCAAGCCCAATGCCAGTGGCATCAGCGATTGGGCGAAGTGCGCGTGATGATCGGTGATGACGGCCTCGCCGGTTTTCATGAATCCCAGTACAGAGCCGAGCAATCCCAGCAACGGTGCCACCTGCCCGAGTGTGGCCAGCACGCCGAGGCGTTGCTCCAGCCGCGCGGTTTCCATGCTACCGGATTGTTGCAATGCTTCCTTCACCTCCTCGCGCGGGCGATCGTGCTGGGTGAGGACAGTTTTGACCAAACGCGCCGCGGGACTCGGCGTGGCGTCGCAGATGTCGATGGCCTCCACGAGGTTTTTCTGGCGCAGCACGTTTTTCAGGCCGCCCAGCAGTACGGTGGTGTTGATCTGCACTCGGTGGTAAGTGAGGCGCCGCTCTACGAACACCACCACGCCCAGCGCGCTGGCGACGAGCAATACCCAAACCATCGATCCACCCTGCAACAACGTCGCGGCAACAAACATGGCTGTTTGTAAATCAATCGACCGCCCGAGGTCACGCCAATAACTTCGCCTTGCCGCCGGCGCCCGTCCCGCGCCACCCTCACGCATGGACCAGCCAGATCAACTCCGCGAACTGTTTCGTATGCAGAAATCCCTCAACGAACGCATCGGGGTGCACACCGACGCGATGACCGATGAACAGAAAACCGAGTGGACGCTCAATTATTGCCGCGCGATGAATCAGGAAATCGCCGAGCTGACCGACAGCGTGCCGTGGAAGTGGTGGGCCAAGTACCAAAAAC
>CAZJRV010000192.1:0-5289 GCA_964548235.1 uncultured Verrucomicrobiota bacterium | reverse complement strand
TCCACGCCTGCGGCAGCGACCGCGGTACGCCCGGCAACGATCACATTGACTGGGTGCCCATCGTCAAGGCGCTCAAGGCCATCCGCTATAAGGGCGATATTGTGATCGAGAGCTTCACCACAGACGTCAAAGTCATCGCCCGTGCCGCCGCCATTTGGCGCCGCATGGAACCCACCCGCGAAGAAATCGCCGTCAAGGGCCTTAAGTTTTTGAAGAAAGCCTTCAAGTAACGCATCCAATCCAGCGACTATGAAAAAGATCATCTGCATCCTTGCTTCCTTGGCCCTGCCTTTTTTGTCCGTGACCGCTGCCGAGAAGGGATTTGAAAATATCTTCGACGGCAAAACGCTCAAGGGCTGGAACGGCAACCCCAAGTTTTGGAGCGTGAAGGATGGCGCCATCACCGGCACCACCACCAAGGACAATCCCACCAAGGGCAACACCTTCATCATTTGGGAAGGCGGCAAAACCAAAAACTTCATCCTCGAGCTGGAGTTCAAGATTCAAAACGGCAACAGCGGCATCCAGTACCGCAGCTTCAAGCTGCCCGGTGACCACGACGGCTGGCGCATTGGCGGGTACCAAGCGGACTTTGAGGCGGGCGACCGCTTCTCAGGCATCATGTATGGTGAACGTTTTCGCGGCATCCTGTCCGATCGCGGCTACAAGACGGAATGGACCACCGTCGACGGCAAGGTGCAAAAGAAGCGCGAGCAATTCGGCAATTCCGCCGAGATTGGCAAAGCCGTCAAGAAGGGTCAGTGGAACAAATACCGCATTGTCGCCGAGGGCTACCATTTCGTGCATTACATCAACGGCGAGAAAACCACGGTGTTCATCGACAACGATGAAAAGAACCACCGCAAGGACGGTCTGCTCGCGTTGCAGTTGCATCAGGGCCCGCCGATGGTCGTCCAGTTTCGCAACATCCGCATCAAGCATTTGAAATAACACCGTACCGGGAGGAGCGAGTTTCACCTCGCCCCATTTCCCCTTTGCTTTCAGTTCTACAACTGGGACTAGTTTGAACGCGTCCCTTCCGACAAATTACTTATGAAAAAAACCCTGCTACTCCTTTCACTCACCGCCATTTCCGCCTTCGCCGCGCCCAAGAAGGTCGTGATGATTGCCGGCAAACCCAGCCACGGTCCGCTCTCGCACGAGCACAACGCCGGCATTCAGTTGCTGGCCAAGTGCCTCCAACAGGGCGCCAAGGAACTGGTCACACCCACCGTGGTCCTCAATGGTTGGCCGAAGGACAACGCCGTGTTCAAGGGCGCTGATGCGGTGGTCATCTACAGCGACGGCGGCGGCCGCCATCCCGCGTTGCAGGGCAATAACCTGAAGTTTCTCGACGGCCTTATGGAGCGGGGTGTCGGCTTCCTCACCATCCACTACGCCGTGGAGCCCACCACCAACAAGGGCAACAAGGAATTCCTCGCGTGGCAGGGCGGTTGTTTTGAAACACACTGGTCAGTGAACCCGCACTGGACGGCCAATTTTGACAAGCTGCCCAAGCACGCCATCACCCGTGGTGTGAAGCCTTTCAAGGCCAATGACGAGTGGTACTTTCACATGCGTTTCGCGCCCAAGATGAAAGGCGTGACGCCCATTCTGTCCGACGTGGCTCCGGCGGACACAATGAAACGCGGCAACGGTGCCCACAGCGGCAACCCACACGTCCGCAAGAGTGCGGCGGCGGGCGAAGCACAGCACGTGGCGTGGGCCTTCGAACGCCCCAACGGCGGGCGCGGATTCGGCTTCACGGGCGGCCACAATCACCTCAATTGGGGCAACGACGATTATCGCAAGACCGTGCTCAATGCCATCGTGTGGGTCGCCAAGGCCGAAGTGCCCGCGGGCGGTGTGCCCAGCAAATTGGTGGAAACGGACCTGTACGAAAACCTCGATAAAAAAGGCGGGCGGCGACCCAAGCCCAAGAGCAATCCCGGGCCGAAGCAACCTAAACCGACTAGCCAGTTGACCGGCCCCAAGCCGGTGACCGCTTCCAAGATCATCACAAAAAAAAATGGCCCCGCCAAACTTGAGGCGAAGATTAACGGCGCAAAGGAACTGCATTTGGTCGTCACTGATGGCGGCGATGGTTTCAGTTGCGACTGGGCTGACTGGGCCGAGCCGACACTGATTGATGCCGCCGGGATGCCCACGCGATTGACTTCGTTGAAATGGATCCGCGCCCAAGGCGGCTTCGGCGGCGTGAACATCGGCAAAAATGCCGGCGGCCAGCCGCTGCGCATTGCCGGCAAGTCCGTGCGATTTGGCATTGGCACACACGCCAATTCGATCATCAGTTACAAGCTGCCCACCGGTCATCAGTTTGTGAAATTCGTTTCCACCGTCGGCCTCGATAATGGCGGCACCGATCAGGGCGGCTGCGGCAATGACGCCAGCGCGCAGTTTCACGTGTTCACCCAACAACCCAAATTCGCTGCTGCAGCCGCTGCCAGCCGTGGCAATGCCGGCAGCCGCAATCCCGGCGATGCCGTGGCCAATCTCGATGTGCATCCCGCGCTGCAGGCGGAGCTCTTTGCCGCCGAACCGATGCTGCTCAGCCCATCCAACATCGACATCGACCATCGAGGGCGCGTGTGGGTGTGCGAGGTCATCAACTACCGTGGTCATCGCAACAAGCGGAAGGAAGGCGACCGCATTCTTATTCTTGAAGACACCAACGGCGACGGCAAGGCGGACAAAAAGAAAGTGTTTTATCAGGGACGCGACATCGATTCCGCCCATGGCGTGTGCGTGCTGGGCACCGCCAGTGGCAAGAATACGCGCGTCATTGTCAGCGCTGGTTCCATGGTGCAAGTATTCACCGACGTGGACGGCGATGATAAAGCCGACAAGAAGGAAACACTCTTCAGCGGCATCAGCGGCGCGCAGCACGACCACGGCATCCACCAGTTTATGTTCGGGCCAGATGGTCGCTTGTATTTTAATTTCGGCAACACCGGCAAACAGTTGAAGGATAAAAACGGCAAGCCGATCATTGACCTCGCCGGCAACGTGGTGAACGACAAGCGCCAGCCGTACCAGCAGGGGATGGTCTTTCGCTGCAAGCTCGATGGCAGCGAGGTGGAAACGCTTGGCTGGAATTTTCGCAACAACTGGATGGTCACCGTCGACAGCTTCGGCACCATTTGGCAGAGCGACAACGACGACGACGGCAACCGCGCTGTGCGCATCAATTACGTGATGGAATACGGCAACTACGGTTTCCGCGACGAACTCACCGGCGCCGGCTGGCGCACCAAGCGCACCAATCTCGAAAAGACCATCCCCGAGCAGCATTGGCACCTCAATGATCCCGGCGTGATGCCCAATCTCCTCCACACCGGCGCAGGCTCGCCGACCGGCATTTGTGTTTACGAAGGTGACTTGCTGCCGAAAATTTTCCACGGCCAAATCATCCACTGCGACGCCGGCCCCAGCATCGTCCGCGCGTATCCCGTCAAGCCCAGCGGCGCCGGCTACACCGCCACCACCATCAACATCCTCGACGGCGCCAAGCGCGACAAATGGTTCCGCCCCTCCGACGTAAAGGTCGCCCCCGACGGCTCCCTCATCGTCGCCGACTGGTACGACCCCGGCGTCGGCGGCCACCGAATGGGCGACCTCGACCGCGGCCGCCTCTTTCGCATCACCCCCAAGGGCCACAAAGGCTACACGGTGCCGAAGTTTGATTTTAAAACCGAAACCGGCCTCATCACTGCGCTGCAGAATCCAAACAACTCCGTGCGGCAGATTGCATTCACAGAATTGAAAAAACGCAAAACGGTCAGTGGACTGCGAAAGCTGACGGACAATGGCACTCCGCATCAACGGGCGCGAGCGTTTTGGTTGCTGGCACAAAACAAGGGAGTGCGCACGCCCTCACTCTTGCTGGCCACCGTTGATAAAGATGAGAGAATCCGAGCCTTGGCCATTCGCATTTCGCGGCAGTTCAAAATGAACACGTACAATCATATTCAAAAATTGGCCGATGACGAAAGCGCGGTCGTCCGGCGCGAATGCCTCATTGCTTTGCGTCACAACAAAAGCGCGGAAGCCCCCGCGCTGTGGGCCAAGCTGGCCAATTCGCACGACGGCAAGGACCGCTGGTATCTAGAGGCGCTGGGCTTGGCGGCGGACAAGCAGGAGAACGCATTCTTTGACGCGTGGCTGAAGACCAAGCTCAAGCTGAACAAGCCCGCCGCGCGGGACATCATCTGGCGCTGCCGCGGCACGCATGCAGCCAAGTATTTGGCGGACATCATCCTCGAGAAATCCATCCCTGAGGCGGAAAAAGCGCGCTATCATCGCGCCTTCGATTTCATCCCCAAGGGCAAAGAACGCGACGAAGCGCTCGCCCGCATTGCGTTGGGTTTGTAACAATTTTTTGGATACGGATTACACCGATTTCCACAGATAATAAAACCAATCCGTGTTAATCCGTGAAATCCGTGTCTCCCATTCTTGTCCGCGTGAAACAGTTCATCGCCATTATTTTTTTGGTTGGTAACGGATTTGCCGCCGATCCGTTGCCGCTGGAGCGGGTCAATACGTTGATCGAGGCGCTGGGGCGGTTGGATCCGGCCTTGGTGAAATCCAATCCGGCACTGCAGGAACGCTTGGGGCAGGTGCTCGATGCGGTGCGAGCCGAGCCGCGGTCGGTGGCATTGATCAAAAAATTCCAAGTGCCGGGGCGCGAAGCGGATTTGTTGGCCGTGGTGGCGAAGTATCCCAACGACCCCGCCAGCGGCGAAGCACTGGCGATGGTGCTGGCCGGTGAGGGGAAAAAATCCGTGGTTGCGATCCTGACCGGCAAGGACGCCCAACAGGCCGCGGTGATCGCGCGTGCGTTGGGGAATAGCAGCAACCAAAGGGTCGTCGCGCTGCTGGCGCCGTTGGTGACGGATGCCAAGATGCACGTGAACGTGCGCAAGGAGGCGGTGAAGGCGTTGGCGAATTTCGAGGCAGGCGCGGAGTATTTGTTAAGCTTGGCGAAGGAGGGGAAGTTGCCACAAAGCGCGAAATTTACCACGAGTCTTGCATTGAGCACGGTGCGTTGGCCGGGCATCAAGGCGGAGGCGGCGAGGATCTTGCCGCCGCCTTTTGGCGCGAATGCGAAGCCCTTGCCGTCGGTGGCGGAGTTGGCCAAGCGCAAAGGCAACATCGCCAAGGGCGCAAAAATTTATTTGCGCGAAGCGGTACAGTGCGCGCGTTGTCACAAAGTGGGCGATGCGGGAATCGAAGTGGGCCCGGCGTTGACGGAGATTGGCGATAAGC
>CAZJRV010000191.1:0-5312 GCA_964548235.1 uncultured Verrucomicrobiota bacterium | reverse complement strand
GCCGGTGTGGTGGAATTGGTAGACACAGGGGACTTAAAATCCCCCGGCCTTTAACAGCCGTGACGGTTCGAGTCCGTCCGCCGGTACCATTTAGTTTAACTGATGAAAATGATTATGAGCGCGGACAATCAGATAAAAGCTTTGAATCTTAACCTGCCACCGGCGCCAAAACCGGCTGGGGTGTATCAACCGGTTCTCATTATTGGCAACCTCGCGTATGTCTCCGGGCACGGGCCCTTGTTGAATGATGAAACTTACATCACCGGAAAGGCCGGGGCAGAACTGGATGCGGAGGCTGCGAAGGCGGCAGCGCGACAAACTGGTTTGGCGATCTTGGCATCGTTGCGCGCAAAGTTGGGTTCGTTGGATCGCGTGAAGCAGATTATTAAGTCCTTTGGCATGGTGAATGCCACGCCGGATTTTTCTGAACATCCGCTTGTGATCAATGGCTACAGCGAGTTGATGGCCGAAGTGTTTGGCTCCGAGATTGGAGTGGGTGCGCGCAGTGCCGTGGGGATGGGCTCATTGCCCGGCGATATTGCAGTGGAGATTGAGGCCATTTTTGAGATCGAATGATCATGTCCGCCAATCCTTTTCAGGTCCGGAATGAGGCGGAAATTCCTTCCCCGTCGTTGTTGGTTTATCCGGACCGCATTTTTCACAACATTGAGCGGATGCTGAAAATTTGTGGTGGACCGGATCGTTTGCGACCCCATGTGAAGACGCACAAACTGCCAGAAGTGGTTGGTATGCAAATCAGCCAGGGCATCCAGAAATTCAAGTGCGCCACCATTGCCGAGTGCGAAATGACCGCCGGATCCGGCGCGCGTGAAGTATTGCTGGCCCACCAACCCACCGGGCCCAACGCAGCGCGGCTTCGCTTCCTGGCCGACCGCTTCCCGCGTGTGAAGTGGGGTGCGGTGGTGGATGACATGGGTGTGGTGGAAATTTTGTCGGTTCTTTTTGCCGAGGCACCCGAACCGTTGCAGGTGTTTTTGGATTTGGAATGCGGCATGCAGCGAACCGGCATTGCGCCGGGTGAGGCAGCGGCTGCGTTGTGCAAAAAAATTGTAAACACACCGGGATTGGAATTGGCGGGCTTGCACGCTTACGACGGCCACAATCACGAGCCGAATCCAGAACAGCGCACAAAACAATGCGAATCAGACTTCGCGCCAGTACTGACTTTTCAGCGGGAACTGCAAACGGCCGGCATGGCGGCACCAGTTCTGGTGGCCGGGGGTTCCCCCACGTTTCCCATCCACGCAATGCATGAGGATCGCGAGTGCAGCCCCGGCACCACGGTTTTGTGGGATGCAGGATATGGCAGGGCTTGCGCTGATTTACCGTTTGAACCAGCGGCAGTGTTGCTCACGCGCGTCATAAGCAAACCGGGAGCCAATCGCCTGTGTCTTGATCTCGGCCACAAGGCGGTAGCCGCGGACAAACCCTTGCCCCGTGCATGCCTGCTCGGCTTGCAGGAGGCGACGCATCGCGTTCACAGTGAGGAGCATCTTACCCTGGAAACAGCCGTGGCAAATGAATGGTCAGTCGGGGATTGCGCGTATGCCATCCCGGAGCACATCTGCCCCACAGTGGCGTTGCACGATGAGGTTTGGGTGGTTTCCGATGGTGTGGCGGCGGCGCGTTGGGAGGTATCCGCGCGACGACGGCGGTTGGGTATTTAAACTAATTGTGAAATTGAAAAGTTTCCGCGAATCAATCTAGACGATTCACAGCCGTTCCATAAGCAACCCTTATTCATGTGGATTTTTGATGCCCATCTCGACCTCGCCATGAATGCCATGGAATGGAACCGGGACCTCACCGAACCGATCTCCACCCTGCGCACGCGTGAAATGGGTTTAGATGATAAGAATGGCCGTGGGCAAGGAACGGTTTCCTTGCCGGAAATGCGGCGCGGGCGGGTCGGTTTGTGCGTGGCCACGCAGATAGCGCGATACGTAAAACAGGGCAACCGGCTTTCTGGATGGCATTCGCCCGAACAGGCGTGGGCCCAAACACAGGGACAACTCGCGTGGTATCACGCCATGGAGGAGGCGGGGGAGTTAGTACAAATTACCGATCTTGAAAGCCTCAATCGCCACGTGGATTTGTGGGAGACCAATCCTCCGGACGACGCGCCCATTGGGTATCTCCTTTCTCTGGAGGGCGCTGATTCTATCATCTCACCCGCGTGGCTGGAGAAATCCCACACGCAGGGTCTGCGTGCGTTGGGGCTTTCGCATTACGGCCCGGGCACCTATGCGCAGGGCACAGGGGCCGTGGGGGGATTGGGACCGTTGGGGAGGGAACTGCTGGCGGAAATGGAGCGGATGAACATGATTCTCGATGTCACGCATTTGTGTGATGAAAGTTTCTCTGAGGTGTTGGATGTATTTGGCGGACCGGTGTGGGCAAGTCATAATAATTGCCGCGCATTGGTGCCGAACGATCGGCAGTTTTCCGATGAACAAATCCTGCGATTAATCGAGCGTGGCGCGGTGATTGGCGCCGCATTGGATGCCTGGATGATGGTGCCGAATTGGAAGCGCGGTGAAACTACATCCGAATTAACCGGTGTGAAGCTTGAGCATTTGATTGATCATATGGACCACATTTGCCAACTCGCCGGCAATGCACGCCACATTGGCATCGGCAGCGATCTCGATGGGGGCTTTGGGCGCGAGCAAAGCCCAGGCAATCTTGACACCATTGCGGATCTTCAAAAATTGCCGGATCTACTGTCTGCCCGCGGATATTCCGATGACGAAATAGTGGGCGTGATGCACGGAAATTTCCTGCGCTTCCTGCGCAAAGTATGGTAGCCTTTGCTTGTGGTTGATCCGGTGGCATTATTTTCGGGCGCTGCAGTTCATGGCGCAACGATCTTAGACAGGCTCAGCTTTTGGGTTATCGGAATCAACGGAAAGAATTGAATTGAGATGCATGCAATGAAGATTATTTTTGGGGTTGCTTTGGCCCTCGCGTTAATCTGGGTTGGGTGCGAACAGATGTCAGAGACTTCGCCGGTTATTGAAACGAAGCAAGGCGTGGCTTTCGATCATCAACACACAAAGTTCGCAGGCGTATTGGAGTTGGGGGTTGATGAATTTGGGCTTGCTGATTACGGCGCGCTGCGCCAGGAAAAGGCGGGATTGGATGATTATCTCCAGCAAACTGCGCAGATACCGCGTGAGCAATTTGACCAATGGGAGCGCCCGGAGCGCATGGCCTTTTTGTTGAATGTGTACAACGCCAGCACCCTGAAATTGCTGGTGGAAAATCCTGCGGATTCCATCAAAGATTTGGGTGGGGTACGGTCGGTCTGGAACTTGAAAGTGGTGCGCTTGTTTGGCCGGAAATATTCTCTTGGCGAGTTGGAACACCAGCTGATCCGTGGGCAGTTTGATTCTCCGGCGGTACATTTCGCGCTGGTGTGCGGTTCGCGCAGTTGTCCGCCGCTGCGCCAGGAGCCCTACACGGCGCTGAAACTGGAGGCGCAGTTTGCGGAACAAGCGAGGATTTTCCTGCAGGACACCAATAAAAACCATGTGAACGTCGCCGCAAAGGAGCTGCATTTATCGCCTATTTTTAAGTGGTTTCGAAGTGATTTTGGCAAAGACGACGCTGCGATTATCGCGTTTGTGGCCGGTCATTTTCCCGAGGCGGAACGCAAAGCACTATTGGCCGGCGGTTTCAAAATTCGCTACACGGATTACGACTGGGGACTCAATCAGGCAGTTCCTTCCAATGAGAATTGACTTGCCGGGGAAACCCTTTACAGGTAGACAACTCTTTCGGCTGCGCCCTTAGCTCAATTGGATAGAGCACCTGATTACGGATCAGGAGGTTGGGGGTTCGATTCCCTCAGGGCGTACCATTTCTATTTCCTGATTATGGCTGCGCGTTGAGGTTGTTTTCGCTGTCGAGGAGGTATTTGGCGTTGACTTCAGTATTGGCGACTTTGCAAAGGCGTTTGATCCATTTCTCAAACATATCCACCTTGCCATCAATCATGAAGGGGCTTTCCCGATAGAAAATAAATTTATCCTGCATTTCAAAAATAGCAGCGTACATAATGAATGCCCAAATCACGTCTGGCTGGGTTTTGACGTCGAGACCAATCTTGGCAAACAGTCTTTCCAGCGGGGCAGCGATGAGGGATTGGTGTTCGGTATCGGCCAAGGCGCTGGCGAGTGCAAGAGCCCAGTCGGGATAAACGAGTTCAACGGGTTGCGAATAAAAATAAGGGACGAGAAAGCGAAACGTGTTAATGTGGCCGGGCAGGGTGCGATTCCATTCAGCGAGCTGGGGGTGCACATTATCGATGAGTCGCGGGCCCGGAAAAATATTGGGGCACACAAAATCGGCAAGCACGGGGGTGTGGGGTAGTTCAATTTTATTGAGCGCGTCACGCATGAACTCGATGCTGGAAGGCGGGAATGTGGAATCGTTGAAATTACAATCCTGCTTCAAGTTTTGGGCGAGCTGAGCGGCATCGTCTCCCCAGCGCTTGGCAGGACCGCCTTGGTTGAGCTTGGTGAGTTTGCCGCAGAGTTCACCGAGTTCATCCATTTGCCCGGAGAATGTGCGACCGAAGCGTGCATGGGAGCGTTCGGGTCCGCAAATTGCAAATTTTAAGTCCGTTTCGAATGTATGATGTGGGGAGGCTTCTTCGATAATGACCATTTGATCGCCGATGTCAGCAACATCCAGAATTTTCATGAACAAGGGTTGTCCAAGAGCGGTGTCGATTTTGTCCTGAAATTTCATGCTTTCATTCAGGGCATCCCGTGTGAGGCCGGGGTCTGTTATTTTTGTGGCAAGGCAGGGGCGTTCGGCGTCTTCAGCAAACCAAAGCACCACGCGGCTTATGACGGGATAGGACTCGACATATTTGTAATTAACATTGATGAGCACGAGCGGTTGCAATTGCGCCGGAACGCCGAGTCGGACGTGGTGTTCGGTGAGCCAATGTTGAATGCGGGGGATCATGCTGGTTTGGTTGCGCGGAAGCCGAAGAACTCCACGTGCTCCGCCACCTCGGGTGGTGGCAGCATGCGGAAGAGCTTGTAAACAAAGGATCGGCCGCCCTGATAATCCCACGGGTTTAGGCGTTCCTCGATGAAATATTTGATGATGTGCTCATTATCCAGCGGGATGATGTAGTTTGGGGTGGAATAATCGGGCCGCAGCCAGTAGTCATCCACCGTCTCAAAGCCCGCGGTGTTCAAGAGGGTGTTGGCTTCGTCACGGGTGTAGGTGTATTCAAGAAAAGGCACGCTGCGCAGATCGAGTGAAAGTTGATT
>CAZJRV010000190.1:0-5483 GCA_964548235.1 uncultured Verrucomicrobiota bacterium | reverse complement strand
GAGCAAAAGCCTCGGCAACTTTTTCACCCTGCGCGATCTGCTCGACAAAGGCTACACTGGACGCGAGATCCGCCAGCTGATGATCAGCGCGCATTATCGCGAGACATTCAATTTCACCTTTGCCGGCCTCGACGGCGCCCGCACTGCGATGGCCCGCATTGATGAATGCGTGGCTAAGCTCCGCGACACCGCCGGCGACACCACATCGGAGCCAGCCGAGCCGGTGATTGAAAAATTCACCGCCGCCCTCGATGACGACCTCAATGTCTCCAGCGCGTGGGGTGTGGTCTTCGATTGGGTCAGAGACTGCAACCGGCGTTTGGCCGAAAACGAAATGGACGCCCCATCCGCCGCCGCCGAGTTGGCTGCGTGGGAGCGCATTGACACCGTCCTCGGCGTGGGCCAAGCCGAAGAGGAAGCTCCCGCAGAACTCACCGCCCTGCTCGAGGAACGCGCCGAAGCGCGCGCCGCAAAAGACTTTGCCCGCGCCGATGCGATCCGGGATGAACTGGCCGAACAAGGCTGGGCGATCGAGGACACGCCGAAAGGTGCGAAACTGAAACGCGCAAAGTAAATTTTCCTATGTTCATCACATTCGAAGGCACTGAGGGTTGCGGCAAATCGACGCACATCCACAAGCTCACAGAGCGATTGCAGGCCGATGGCCACTCGGTGCGGGTGGTGCGCGAGCCAGGCGGCACGGAAAGCGGCGAGCAGATCCGCCAATTGCTCAAGCACGGCCCAGAAAATCTCACGCCCGAGGCCGAGCTATTGCTGATGAACGCCAGCCGCGCGCAATTGGTTCGAGAGGTGATAGCGCCGGCGCTGGCGGCAGGTGAGGTGATTCTATGCGATCGCTTTTATGATTCCAGCACGGTTTATCAGGGCGCAGGGCGTGGATTAGATTCGGCACGGGTGCAATCTGTCATCGATTTTGCAGTGGGCGAAACTCGGCCGGATTTGACGATTTTGCTGAAAATCTCGATTGAAACCAGTGAGAAACGGCGCGCGAATCGCCGGGGCACAGATCGGTTTGAGTCCGCAAATCGTGAATTTTTTGAGCGAATTGAGGCCGGTTATGCCGCTTTGGCGGAAGCCGAACCGAATCGGATTCGCGTCATCGATGCGGATCGGCCGCTGCAAGCCGTCCAAAATGAGATTTGGGAGATCGTCTCGGTGGCGATTAAAAATGCAAAAAGTTAAGAAAAGCCGTTGACATTCCCGTTGTATCCGGTAGTTTCCGCCTCCCTTTTCGTATGGCTAATCAGGTAAAAATTACAATTAACAAAGTCAAGGATCGCAAACCGGAAGAGCGCCTTGCGTGGCGTCGCGATTATCTTTCACGCAAAACTGCACGCAAAACTGAGCACAATCTGCGCGTGCGAGAGAACATTTCCAACCTCCGCCGCACCCTCCGGCAAGTGACCGCCACCGGCGATCAAGCCAAGGCAACTGAGACTTTGCAGAAATTGCAAAGCGCGCTGGACAAAGCCGCGAAGGTGGGCGTGATGCACAAACGCACCGCCGCACGCCGCAAGAGTCGGCTCTCAAAAACGGTGGCTGCACTGAAGTCCGCCTAGAATATAAAATTTCACAAACGCCCGCCAATTGGCCGGGCGTTTTTTTGTGCTTACTTGGAATGCGCGAGCATCCATTTGATGATGCGCTCGCGGGCTTCCTTAGTCGGCGGCGTGACGTGGCCGCCATTGGTCACCTGCCACAACTCGCTGGTCACCGTGCCGGCCTTATTGGTGAAACGTGTTACTGTGGTTTCATCACCCCGAACCAGCCGCGCCAAATTGATCTTGAGATTGGCAGTGTCCGCTTTCTTTTCGCATTGATTGAACAGCCTCCACTTTTCAAAATTCTCTTTCGCCGAAGGATACGGCCGACCAATGATTGAGCCGCCTTTCCATTTGATGACGCTGTCTTTCGTGCCGTGGATGTGCAGCACGCTCACCGGATTCTTTGGCTTGCCCGGCCACCGCTTAAATCCCACGCCCGCAAACGGTACAATCGCCGTGACCAAGTCCGCGTGGTCATAAGCCATCCGATAACTCATAAACCCGCCATTCGAAAGACCGGTCACGTACACGCGCTTTTTGTCGACACTGAATTTTTCCTGCGCGTGCAGAATTAATCCGCGCAGGTAAGCGGAGTCGTCGTGTTCATTTTTCCAATCACAACAGGCATTGCTGGCATTCCAACTGCGGTTCAATCCGCTTGGAAAACAATAAATGAACCCGTGCTTCTCCGCCAAATCTGCCAGCGGAAAAAATGCAGCCTGTCCCGCACCATTCGAGGTAAAGCCGTGCAGCGAAAGGATGAGCGGATATTTTTTCTTGGGATCATAATTCTTGGGCGTGAGGATCTTGTAATTCCTCGTATTTTTCCACGCCGACTCGGGCGCAGATTTTTTCTTGTCCGCAGCAAAGAGTCCCGCTGCGAATTGAATGGCGATGAGGATGGCAATGTTTCGGTTCATTATGTTGTTGACGATTTTGTGTGGGCACACGTTACACGGCAACCCGTCAGAATCAATTCATATGCAGCACCGCCTTGATGACTCCGGCTTCGGGCTTAAGCCAATTGGGGAATTCGCCGATGAAATCATCGTAGCTGGACTGATGCGAAAGCCACGGATCAGTGTCAATCACGCCTTCCTCAATCAGCGAAATGATCCGCGTGAAATCGCCGGGCACGGCATTGCGGCTGGCTTTGATGGTTAGTTCCGGGCGGTGAATGGCCACGTGCTTGAAGGTCAACTCCTGCGTGGTGATGCCCACGTAAAGCACCTGCCCGGTAAACGCGCAAAACTCAAACGCATTGGACATCGAAAGATGGTTGCCCGTGGCATCGATCACCGTGTCCGGCAGATCGCCGCCGTTGGCTTCGCGCAGGCGATCGGCCTCAGTGCCATCGTTCTTGAACGCGACCGTGTGATTCACGCCGAGTACGTCTTTGCAGAATTGCAGGCGCGTTTCGTTCATGTCCATCGCCGTGATCTCAGCCTGGGCCACTTTCAGGAATTCAATGGCAGCCATGCCGATCGGCCCCGCGCCAATCACCAGCACCTTGTTGCCGGCCTGTGTGTCCGCGCGGTTCACGCAATTGCAACCAATCGCCAATGTCTCCACCAGCGCCAACTGCTCCATCGTCATTTTTTTTGATGGATGCAATTTCTGTGCCGGTAACACGAACCGCTCGCACATGCCGCCGTTCTTGTGCACGCCGATCACCTCGAGGCTTTCGCAGCAATTGGTCGCGCCCTTGCGGCACGCAAAGCAATCGCCACAGTTCATGTAAGGTTCAATCGAGCAACGATCGCCGGGCTGAACATTCTCCACCCCCTCGCCCACCGCCACCACCTGCACGCCCAGCTCGTGGCCGGGAATGACAGGGTAAGTAAAGAACGGCATCTTGCCCAGATACCCGGCCACATCCGTGCCACAAATCCCCACCCGATGCACCTCCACCAACGCCTCGCCCGCATTTGGCTGCTCCGGCTCATCAATGTCCGCCGTGGTGAAGTGTTCCGGTTTTTCGAGAATGATGGCTTTCATGAAACTAGTTATTCTCCGGCAGGCCTTCGATGTGGCCGATGTCCTTGATGGGCTCGAGGATGGCGAGAACTTCAGCGAGGAGTTCCTCGTCCATCGGCGTGTCAGCCCACTTGGCCCAGTTGCGGACGTTATCAGGATTGGCGCTGCCGGCGATGGTGGTGGTGATGTCTTTATTGGCCACGCAAAACTGAATTGCAAGTTGCGCGATGTCCACGCCTTTCGCTGCGCAGTGGTCGGCGGCTTTTTTGCAGGCGGCATGGACTTCCGGAGGCTCTTGATGCCAATCGGGTAATGTTGCGTTCGTGAGGAGCCGCGCACAAAAGGGACCGGCGTTCATAATGCCGACATTTTTTTGTTTGAGATAATCAAAGTGACCGGCGAAGCGCGTGTTTTGCAAATGATAATTATTATAAGAAAGCACAACGTCCACATCGATTTGGTCGATGATGAATGGAAAAATCTTCATCGGATAACCGGAGAACCCAATGTACCGCACCTTGCCGGCGTCACGGATTTTTTGGATGGCGGGGATGGTTTCATCGACGATCTGCTGCATCTCCACAAACTCGATGTCGTGACAAAGAATGATATCGAGATGATCCACGCCCATCCGGTGCAAACTCACATCAATGCTCTCGGCCACGCGCTTAGCGGAGAATTCAAAATGCTGCGAATCGTAACGCCCCAGCTTGGTGCCGAGAATAAAATCTTCACGAGGCAAATCCCGCAACACCTGCCCCAGCAATACCTCGCTCATCCCACGCCCGTAAAACGGCGAGGTGTCGATGAAGTTCATGCCCAGTTCCAGCGCCACGCGACAGGACTGCAACGCCTCGTCGATGGTCACCCGCCGAAACTCCTGCCCCAACGATGAGGCGCCGTAGGAGATCACCGGCAGTTCGAGATCCGTATTGCCAAGCTTGCGTCGTTTCATGGGTCGATTAGGCGAGGTGTTGATTAAAGGCGTCAATCGTGGCCATGGCCGCCGCATCGGAATCCGGCCACGGAAAGGCTTCGGCGGATGCGTATTTGTTGTAGCCGACTTCTTTCAATGCCGCCGCGATGGGCGCATAATCTATGTGCCCGCAGCCGGCTGGGCGTCGATTGCTGTCTACAAAATGCACGTGCCCAATGTGGCGACCGTACGTGCGAAGCCCATCGGCGATGTTCGCTTCCTCGATGTTCATGTGGAAGAGATCGGCGAGAATCACCACGTTGTCGGTCTCCAATGTCTCTAGAAACGCGACGGCGTCCTCGGCGCGATTGAGCAGATTGCTTTCGTAACGATTCAGCGGCTCATAAATCAACGGCACCCCGGCCGTCTTGGCATACGCGCCAAGATCGTTGAGTGCCTCGCGCAGCCAATCGAGCGCCTGTTCCTTGCTCACCTCGCCCTCGAAGCGGCCTTGCATCGAGCCAATGATGGCCGGGGCACCCAGCTGCGCGCCGGCATCGATGATGGCGCGAATGAAATTTTTCGCATTCTCGCGTGAGGCGGCGTCTGGCTGGCAAAGATGCCGCTTATGAATCACCCAACCGCCGCCTGTGCCCAAAGCCGCAACCTTGAGATTGTGCTCGGCGGTGAGCGCTCTCAGTTCCACAACCGGTATGGCCTCGGCATTGGGCGCAAACACCTCCACGGCGTCATAGCCCAACCCAGCTGCCTTGGCGCAACCAGCCGCGAGGTCGTGCCAGAAAACAAACGGACCGCCTTCGGCTTCCTTGACGAGAGAAATGGTGACTGCAGGTTTTATCATGCGACAAAGAGACGCTTGAAGTGGCGGTCATAAAGATTCTCGGTGACGTTTTTGGCGACCACCTCCGAATTGGCTTTCAGCAAATCGGTGTAACGCGCGCCTTCCTTGGCGGCGAGCTTGAAGGCGATGTGGAGCAGCTGGCGAAAGTGTTGATTGAACTCCG
>CAZJRV010000189.1:0-5524 GCA_964548235.1 uncultured Verrucomicrobiota bacterium | reverse complement strand
GAGCCGGTGTCCGACTCATTAATGCGAAATTCCTTGATTGCCTCTTGTTTGACTTTCGGATCCATCTATTTATTATGCGGCGGGGAAGTTATGGCACCTGCCCGAACTTGTAAAGGCCGAATGTGACATTTTTTTGCCCGAAAAACGAGGGTTTTTCTGGTAATTGCCTGTGAGATTGACAAATCACCCATGAAAAGCGCACCCTCCCGCCTTTCGGCAGAGTAGCTCAGTTGGTTAGAGCGGCGGAATCATAATCCGCATGTCGGGGGTTCGAGTCCCTCCTCTGCTACCATTTCCACCCGATTTTTTGGGCAAAACTTGAATAACCCGCCCTTGACCGCCTGCCAATAGCATCTCTATCGTCTCCCAACTGCAAGACGCACACCATGTTTGACGGCATAAAAAGCCTATTTTCCAACGATATTGGCATTGATCTCGGGACCGCAAACTCGCTGGTTTACCTGAAAGACAAGGGGATAGTGCTGCGCGAACCCTCGGTGGTGGCCATCCAGGCGGGCACTAAAAACGTGCTTGCCGTAGGCAACGAAGCCAAGGCAATGCTCGGGCGCACGCCGGGCAACATCGTCGCTATCCGCCCGATGAAAGACGGTGTGATTGCGGATTTTGATGTGACCGAGGCAATGCTGCGCGCATTCATTTCCAAGGTCCATCACCGCAAGCTCGTGGAACCGCGCGTGGTAGTCGCCGTACCCTCAGGCATCACCGAGGTGGAACGCCGCGCGGTGGAGGATTCGGTTACACGCGCCGGTGCCCGTGAATATTATCCCATCAAGCAACCGCTCGCTGCGGCGATTGGCGCGGGATTGCCCGTGGCTGACCCCGCAGGAAACATGGTCGTCGACATCGGCGGCGGCACAGCGGAAATCGCCGTGATCTCGCTGGCCAACATCGTTCACGCCACCAGCCTGCGCGTTGGGGGCGATCAATTTGACAATTCAATTATCGGGCACCTGAAAAATGCCCACAACCTGAAAATCGGCGAACGCACCGCCGAGGAAATCAAACTGAAAATCGGATCCGCGTTTCCGTTGGAAGAAGAGATGACCATGGAGGTGAAAGGCCTGGCGATCAGCTCGGGCCTGCCTCGCACGGTCACCATCCGTTCCGAGGAAATCCGTGATGCCCTCAAGGACCCGCTCTCGAGCATTCTGGAGTCCATCCGGCAGGTCCTAGAACAATGCCCACCCGAATTGGCGGGCGACCTTGTGGATCGTGGCATCGTGGTAGCCGGCGGCGGCGCGCTCTTGCGCGGCATCGACCGCCTCATCGCCAAGGAAACCCAATTGCCCGTCTCCATCGCCGATGAGCCTCTCATCACCGTGGCCAACGGAACCGGGCAGGTGTTGATCAACATCGATTTTTGGAGGCGTGCCACCTCCTGATTTCCCGTTGCGTTCGCCCGGGTAAAACGCCCCTGGGCAAATGAATTTAAGGCCATACGTTTATGCCACCGGCCTGGTGCTGGTGCTCGCAGCCGTGCTACTCGCACTGCCGCCGCAATCTGCCGGACAAGTAAAGCTTGCCGCCGGCAGCTTCTTTGTCCCCCTTTTTTCTGCCGAGACAGGCCTTCAGCGCGCCCGGGATTTTGCCGCCAACAAAACCGCCACGCGCGAGGAATTGCTCAAGCAAAACCGACTTCTTGCCCTCACCAACGAGGTGCTCCGAATTCAAATACAACAACTCCGGGCCACCGCCGAAGAAAACAAGGTGCTGCGCGTCCAACTGGCCTTTGCCGCCACCAATCAATGGAAGCTCCGCATTGGCCAGGTGATCGGACGCGACCCCGCCAACTGGTGGCGCACGCTGCAGATAAACCTCGGCTCCCGCCACGGGGTACAAGAAGGCCTGCCGGTGCTCACCCCCGAGGGCCTTGTTGGGCGCATCCACGAAGTACAACCTAGCCGCTCGCGCGTGGCGCTCATTGGCGATCCGGCCTGCCGCCTGTCCATAAACGTTCTTCCCTCGCGTGAAAACGGCATCCTCACCGCCGATGGAGCCACGGTTTTTGACCATACCATTGTAAACCTCCACTTCCTGCCCGCCCACACCGAAGCGCGCGCGGGCGACTCGGTGGTCACCAGCGGTCTTGGCCGCCTGTTCCCGCGCGGCATCCCTGTGGGTAAACTCTTGAGCGTAGCCCCAGCACCCGGCGCGCTCAATTCGAACGCACGAGTAAAACTCGCCGTAGACTCTTCACGCCTCAATGAAGTCTGGGTAATCCTGCCATGAAACACTTTTATGCCCTCGGACTGTTGGTGATTACCCTCTTGGCGCTGTACGCCACCAATGCCTTTGACTGGCCCCAGCGCATAAGCGGCACCCGCATCGATCCCCTTCCCGCTTTAATGGTTTGCGCCGCTTTGCGTGCGCCGGTGCTGGCGCTTACCCTCCTCGCCGTGTTGGGTTCTCTTTGGCAATCCTCACTTTCCGCCGACCCACCCGGCCTGAGCATGATCCCACTCTTTGCCGTGGGCGTGATCGTTTCCCTCAACCGCCGCGCCATTCACACCCGCCTTTGGAGTGCCCGCTTTGCCGTGGCCGCCGGGGCTGGCGCGCTAGTTCCCTGCATCAACTTGGGCACTTTGGTGCTGCTCGGCCGCGAACCTCTTTTTGGATGGTCTTCCCTATGGCAATTGGCGGTTATGAGCCTCGCCAGTGGACTGCTTGCCCTGTTTTTTTTCCCGATGCTCAATTGGCTGGATAAAGCTGTGGAAGACCAGCCGCTCGCCGCCCCGTACGACACCACCACGCGAATCAATCGCAATCCCCGCTAATGCTCCACCTTCTCCAAACCAGCGATGAACAACGCCTGCACCTCGCCGGCGCGGCCCTGCTGGCTGGCTTGGCCCTGCTGCTTGGAGGCCTCGCCTATGTGCAGCTCATTACCGCGCTGGAACATGAGGAAGAACAAAAAAATCAATCCCGCCGCACCGTGCGCCTGCCTGCCGTACGTGGTGCCATCCTCGATTCAAGCGGACGCCCCCTGGCGCACGATCGGCCTTCTTTTGTAATTCATGCTTATTTGGAGGAACTCCGCCATCACTTTCGCACGGCCTGGCGCGAAGCTCCGCACGACACCCGCACCGAGGCCGGCGTGCGCCACGCCGTAGTCAGCGATTTCATTTCACAACTCCAGCTCGATCAACCCTTCACCCTAACAGAAGAGGAGTTGCAAAAACATTTCATCGAACAACTCGCCCTGCCCATTCCCGTGATGCGCGATCTTTCCCAAACCAACGTCGCGTGGTTCATGGAAAATTCATGGCGCGTGCCCGGCATGGATGTGGAGGCTCAACCGCACCGGCATTACCCATCCGAATCCGTGGCGCATCTCGTGGGGCGGTTGCGCCGGCCGCAATCCATTCCAGACGAAGAACAACCGTACCATTATCGTCTGCCCGATTTCACAGGCGCAATGGGATTGGAACAAACATTTAACGAAACCCTGCGCGGCACTGCGGGAACAAAAAGTCTGCTGGTCAATAATCTCGGCTACCGACAGCGCGAAGAAATTGTTGTCCCGCCCCAGCCGGGCAATAATGTGATTCTCACCTTGGACCTCGAAATCCAGGAGGCCACTCACCGGGCCCTTGGGGAAACCGGGCGCAAAGGTGCTGCGGCGGCGGTGATGAATGTCCAAACCGGCGACCTCATTGCGCTTGCCTCGCTGCCCGTGTTTGACCCCAACGCCTTTATCCCCGGCATACGCAGTGAGCTATGGAGCAAATACCGCGAGGCACGCCCCAGCCCCCTGCTCTTTCGCGCGACGCAGGAGCGCTATCCGCCCGGTTCCATATTCAAAATTATTTCCGGCCTTGCCGCCCTGGAGGCGGGGACCAATCCCACCAACTTCGTTTACAATCCCGGCTATGCCAAAGTCGGGCGGCGGCGGATTGACGACACCGCACCGCCGGGTCACTACGATTTCCACGAGGGCTTCAAGCACTCGAGTAACACGTATTTTATCACGCGCGCCATCGAGACAGGTGCGGATAAAATCATCGCCCTTGGTGACCAATTTTTTTTGCGGGAAAAAACCGGCCTCCTCGCGCGGCAGGAAGCCAGGCCGCAATTCCCGACATTGGCTGATGTTCAAAACCGCAGCCATTGGCAGGATGGCGATACTGCGAACCTCGCCATCGGACAAGGCCCCGTCGCGGTAACACCCTTGCAAATGGCCGTGATGACCGCTGCCATCGCCAATGGAGGCAAAGTGTTTGTGCCGCGAGTGGTCGACCGAATCACACCGGTGGACCCCACTCGAGCAAGTGAAACAAAACAATTCCCACCCGCCAAAATTCGCGGCACCCTTAAAGTGAATCCCAAAAACCTCGCCCATGTGCAGCGCGCAATGCTCTCGGATGTGGCCGATGACGACGGCACCGGCAAACGCGCCCGCATTGAGGGCTTTGCCATTTGCGGCAAAACCGGCACCGCTGAGGTTCGCAATCGCGAAGGTCGCCACAAGATCACGTGGTTTGCTTCATACGCCCCGTTTGAAAAACCGAAGTATGTGGTGGTGGTGATGGTGGAGCGCGGCGCATCCGGCGGATTGACCTGCGCGCCGGCGGCCAAGAAAATTTACGAGGCGCTCATTGCGCGCGACCAACCCCAATCCGTGGCAGGCAACCGATGAAGTTCATCAAACAACTCATCCCGTGGGATCGCCTCGACCGGATGCTGCTGCTTTGCCTGGCGGGCTTGATGGCGTTCGGCGTGTTGTTCGTGTACAGCGCCACGTACAACAACGAAACCTACACCGGCGCGCACTGGCTGCGGATGCCACATTGGAAGCAGTTGATCTTTTACGGTGTGGGCATTGCTGCGGCATTCGTGGTGTGCCTGCGCGATTATCAGCAAACGGCGCGCTGGGCGAATGTTTTCTACTGGACGAGCCTGCTGATGCTGGTGGCGGTGTTGATTCCCGGCATTGGCTCGGTGCGGTTTGGCGCACGCCGTTGGTTCGATTTGGGAGTCACCCAGTTCCAACCCTCTGAACTGGCCAAGGTGGCGGTAGTGCTGGCGCTGGCACAATTCCTCAGCCGTCCACCCAAAGAATTGAAGGAGCCCAAAGTCCTGCTCAAAGCCCTGGCCTTGGCCGGGGTGCCCTTCGCGCTGATTTTTTTGGAACCGGATTTAGGCTCGGCATTAACACTGTTGCCACCGGCCTTGGTGATGCTTTACGTGGCGGGCGTGCCGGGCGGATTTTTGAGAAAATTGGTGGGTGCTGGCGTATGTATTTTTTATGCCAAAAGACTGGAAACCGATACAGTTTCCGGACTATCAAAAGCGACGGCTGATGGTGTATTTCGACGTCGATTACGCCAGCCAGTATGCCGGGGCCGGCGCGTCGCAGGCGGAAATTCGGCGGGCACGCGCCCTGCAGCGTCAGGACTCGTACAACGTCGTGCAGGCGATGATTTCCGTGGGCTCGGGTGGGTTGACGGGCAAAGGCTGGAAACAGGGCATCCAAAATGCCCACGGCTACCTGCCGCGCGGCGTG
>CAZJRV010000188.1:0-5558 GCA_964548235.1 uncultured Verrucomicrobiota bacterium | reverse complement strand
TAGGAGATAAAATATGTTACGCGCACTCTACACCTCCGCCTCGGGCATGCAGGGCCAGCAAATGAACCTGGACATCATTGCCAACAACCTGGCGAACGTGAACACGACCGGGTTCAAAAAATCGAAAATTGAATTTCAGGATATGCTGTACCAGACCAAGCGCGCCGCCGGCGCCGAGGCCGGGGGCGGCAACAAGGTGCCCACGGCCATGCAGGTGGGCCATGGCGCGCGCGCGGTGTCCACTTCCAAGGTGTTCACCAACGGGGAACTCCACCAAACCGGCGACAAGCTGGATTTGGCCGTGCACGGCAACGGATTTTTCAAGGTCACCCTGCCTGATGGCAATAATGCCTACACCCGGGACGGCGCATTTAAGCTTAACTCCACCGGCAACATCGTCACCAGCGACGGCCTCACGGTCATCAGCTTCGCCGGCATTACCATCCCTTCCAATGCCGTCAACATTTCCATCAGTCCCGACGGGGCGGTTTCCACCACAGTGGAAGGCGTCACCTCCAACGTGGGCCAGTTGATCCTCTCGCGTTTTGCCAACCCGGCCGGCTTGGAGAGCATTGGCGGCAGCCTCTACAAGGCCTCGCCGGATGCCGCGGGCACGGAGGAAACCGGCCAACCCGGCCTAGCCGGCATGGGCTCCATCCAGCAGGGCTGGCTGGAACTTTCCAACGTGAAGGTGGTGGAAGAAATGGTGAACCTCATCAAGGCCCAGCGTGCCTATGAAATCAATTCCAAAGCCATTCAGGCGGCGGATGAAATGATGCAAATGAGCAACCGCCTGCGCGGCTAATCCCAATCTCACTGACTGAACATGAAAAAAATCCTTGCCCTCATCCTCCTCGCAACCGCGCCGCACAGCTTTGCGGCGCTGGCCGATTTGCAGCCCGCCATCACCGCGGCCCTCACTGAGGAGCTGGAGGTGGAAAGCGGCGAACTAGTGCTCACCTCCGTGCGGCCGCTCCCCAAGGTGGAAGTGCCCGAAGGCTTTCCGCTCACCGTAACAATTACCCAACCGCCCACGCAAGGGCTGGGAGCGTTTATGACCGTGAAGTTTTCAGTGACCGTTGGCGACCAATCGCGCGGCGAGCACACTGGGTTTTTCAAAGCTGCCCTCCTGCGCGAGGTTTGGGTGGCCTCCCGCCTTTGCAATCGGCTGGCGACGCTCGATCAGGCCCCACTTAAGCGCAAGAAGGTGGACGTCATCAATCAACGCAACGGCGTGTGGGAAGGCGAAAAATTGACGGCTGACTTGCAGATCATCCAGCCCGTCCCAGCCGGCGCCGTGCTGCTGCCGCACCATGTGCGCCGCAAGCCGGTGGTGCTTCGTAATCAAACCGTTCAGGCAGTCGTGCGCCACAAGGCCCTGCTCATCCGGCTCAACGTGACAGCACTGGAGGACGGCGCACCAGGCGATGTGATCCGCCTGCGCAATCCCAAATCCTACAAGGAACTTCGCGGCACGGTGGTGAACAGCGAAACGGTGTCCGTCAAGTTAATCAGTTCAGTGGGAAAATAATCATGAAAAATACGTTTACACTCATTCTCACCATCGCCCTGACCGGCAGCGCCGGGGCGGATTCACTTTGGAAAGATGGTTCCGGCAGCGGACCGATTCAGGACAAGACCGCGCGTGCAATTGGAGACATTTTGTTCATATCCGTTTCCGAATCGGCAACGGTGGATCGGGACAACAAGAGCACCACCAGCCGGGTGGGCTCGGCCAATGCGGGGATCACCAGTTTTCTCTTTGGCACGCAGGCGGGCGGCACCACGGGCAGCCAGATTGGCAAGCACAAGGGCAGCTACCCGAAAATGGAATTCACCAACACCACCACGCATGAAGGCAAGGGCACCACCAAGAACGTGGATAAAATCACCGCCCGAATCGGGGTGCGCGTGGTGGATGTGCTGCCGAACAACACGATGGTGGTGGAGGGCATGCGCCAGACTTCCTACGGAGGCGAGACACAGGTGGCCGTCCTGCGCGGCACGGTGCGGCGTGAGGATATTGATTCCTCCAACACGGTGTTGAGCGAACGCCTGGCTGACCTGCAAATTCGCTACATGAACACCGGCGTCATTTCCGACTCACAGAAGAAGGGTTGGTTCCTGAAATTCTGGGACAAAGTAAGCCCATTTTAATCCACAAACAATCAAGATTCATGACCATGAAAAATTATTCTCCGATTCCGTTCATCCTGTTCTGGATGATGATCCCGGTGTTGGCCTTCGGGCAGCAGGCGGGCATCACGCTGCCACCTGCGCCGAATCCTTCCGCCAATCTGCAGACCGTGAGCCCACTGCGCGCCAATGCTGTGGGCGGCGGTGTGCGCATCAAGGATATCGCCTATTTCAGGGGCGAACATCCCAATGGCATCCACGGCGTGGGCGTGGTCACCGGCCTGAACAACACCGGCGACAAGGACACGATTTATTCCAAGCAGGCGATCGCAAATCTACTGAAACACTACGGGATCAACGTGCCGGCCACCTCGGTTTCCACCAAGAATTCGGCCGTGGTGACATTGACCGCGAATTTGAGCCCCTATGCCAAGCGAGGCGCGAAGATTGATATTTCCATCAACTCCATGGGCGACGCCACCTCATTGACCGGGGGATTCCTGCACATGGCGCCCATGACGGCGGGAGGGCGCGTGTATGCACTGGCCAGCGGACCGCTCAGCAACAACTCTTTTTCCCTCGGCACCGACAATGCGGCGGTGACCAAGAACCATCCCACAGGCGGCATCCTGATCAACGGCGCGGTGGTGGAGCGGGAAGTGCCCGTCACATTGGTGGTTGATGGGTTCATGGATATTTGCCTGAGCAAGCCTGACACCGTATTGGCCGCGCGCATGAAGGAGGCCATCCTCGGCCAGGCGCAACGGCTCGGCGGCGTGGGGAATTTTGCCTCGGCCATTGATGGCGGCACCATCCGCGTGAAAGTGCCGGACCAATTTCGGGCTGCGCCGGTGGATTTCGCCGCGCAATTGCAGGCCATCACCGTGGTGCCCGATTCCAAGGCGATCGTGGTGATGAACGAGCGCACCGGCACCATCGTGGCCACTTCACGAGTAAAAATCCTCAGCTGTGCCGTGGCGCACGGCAACATTTATCTGACCGTGGCCAAGGGGCAGGATGTTTCCCAGCCCAACCCGCTTTCGCAAACCGGCACCACGCAGTTGACGCCGGCTGACTCAGTCAATGTCACCGAGGGAAACGGCGGCCTGTATCTGTTTCCCGAGCTGCCGACGGTGCAGGAAGTCTCCGCCGCGCTCAACGTGCTGGGTGCCACGCCGCGGGATATGATGACCATTTTCTCCGCGCTGAAAGAGGCCGGCGCATTGCAGGCAGAATTGAAAATGCAGTAACCGCGATTGAACCGTATTTAATTTAACCCAGACAAAAAATAAATGGGCGGACTCGGAATATTAGGAACCATGGAGATGGCGCGGAATGCGATGCAGACCGCGCGCCAAGGTGCCGAGATTGCGGGTAACAACCTTGCCAACGCCTCCAACCCAATTTACGCGCGACAACGCGTGAAGATCGCCGCCGCGGTGGCCATCCCCACCGACAAGGGCCCGCAGGGATCCGGCTCGGAAGTGGCACGCATCGAGCAGATTCGTGACTACGCCATCGACAAGCAGTTGGTGGAGGAAAAAGGCGTGTCTGCGTTTCTCGAGGCCAAGCAGCGCGGCCTGCAGCGGGCCGAGGCCAGCTTGGGCCAGGTGCTTGACCGGCAGAGCATTGATGCGGGCGATTCTTACAGCAGCGCCGGCTTAAGCGAGGGTCTCACGGATTTGTTCAATTCATTCCAAAGCCTCAGTGCCAGCCCCACTTCCACCGCCGAGCGGCAGACAACGCTCTACAACGCCCAGAAGGTGGCCGACAAGTTCCGCAGCGTGGATCACCGGCTTGAGGATCTCCGCACTTCGCTGAACAAGGAAGTGAAGGCCGACATTCTCGCCGCCAATGGCAAGCTCGAAGAGGTGGCCTACCTCGCTTCCTCCATTGGCAACACCGAGCAGGTTTCGGGATCGGCCAATGAAATCCGCGACGTCATGCAGTTTTCGCTGGAGGAACTCTCCGAATTTGGGAATGTGACCACCACCACCAATGAAGACGGCAAATTAAGCGTGTTCCTGGCCGGCGAGGAATTCATCACCGACAATGTAATGACCGATACGTTGAAGGTGGTAACCGATGCCAACGGATACCATTCAGCCGCCAGCAGCAGCGGCAATGTGGCGCTGACCCTCACCAGCGGAAAGATCGCCGGCGCCATGGATGCCCGGGATGGGCAGGTGCTGGAACTGCGCAACGACCTGGACACGCTGGCCACGGAGCTGATTGCCCAAGTGAACACCCTGCACAAGACAGGCTATGATCTCTCCGGCAACAATGACAACACCCTCAACTTTTTCACCGGCAGCGACGCGGCGGATATCAACGTGAACAGCGCGCTGACCGATGACCCGCGCAAGCTGCAGATGTCCGCCAGCGCCAGCGAGGTGGGCGACAACACCATCGCGCGTTCATTGGCCAACTTAAACCAATCGCAGTACACCAACCTGAACACCATGGGCTTCACCGAGCATTACGGAAACACGGTGAGCCAGTTTGGCCAGGAACTGTCGCTGGTAAACGTGCGCCTCAACGATCAACTTGCCGTGCAGGGCATGCTGCAAAGCCAGCGTGATTCCGTGCAGGGTGTCTCGATCGATGAAGAGGTGGCCAACCTCGTGATTTTCCAGCGCGCCTTCCAGGCCTCGGCGCGGCTGATCAGCACCATGGATACCCTGATGGGTGACGTGATAAACATGCAATCATAACGAATTACCCATGAGAGTCACCGCAGCCAGTTTTGGAAACGATTTTCGCACGCAGCTTGCCAAGCTCGCCGAGCGACAGATGCGCCTGCAACAGCAGATCGCCACCGGCCAGCGCATCGACGCGCCCAGCGACGACCCCCAAGCCATGCGTCGCGTGCTGGACCTGCGCTCGGAACTGCGCACACTCAACCAGTATCAGGATAATATCAGCAAGGTTCGCGAGAATTCCACGGTGGCGTATTCCTCCATCAACGCGCTGAAGAAACTCAATGACCGGGCCGGCGAGATTGCCACCATGGCCGATGCCTCCAAGTCGCCGGAGGCCCTGAGCGCGTATGCCAAGGAAGTCAACCAGCTCCTGGAAGAAGCCGTGCGGCTGGCCAACACCAAGCACCGCGACATCTATATTTTCTCCGGCACCAAGAGTACCACGGCCACCTACACCCCCACGCGCGATTCCAACGGCGACATCACCTCCGCAACATGGGGCGGCAACAGCAATAGCACCAAGGTGGATATCGCCTCCGACAGCACAGTAAATTCCAATTACCCCGCCGAGGGTACGCAGGGAATCCTGAAGAACAGCACGTCCGGCGCGGATTTCATTACGCACCTCATTTCGCTGCGCGATAATCTGGAAGCCAACAACACAACCGACATCAAGGACACCGACCTGGCGAACTTGGACAAGGACGAGACAAATTTCAT
>CAZJRV010000187.1:0-5606 GCA_964548235.1 uncultured Verrucomicrobiota bacterium | reverse complement strand
CGCTTTGGCCCCCGACGGCTGCCTCTACATCAGCGAGTTGGGCAGCAGCTCCTTTAACCTTAATTAAAAAGGCTGCCTCTGGCGCATTCGGCCGGTGAAGGATTTCAAAGCCAAGCCAATCGCGAATCTCGACTGGCCTTCGAAGGACGAGCAAACTATTACAAGCCTAACCCAAAAAAGATTTAACAACCAGAATCAGTTTTACAATACAGTTAAACAGGCAGCCAATCATCCCGACTCCTTTGTCCGACATGCTTCGCTCGAAAGCCTGAAAAAATTTTTGGAAGAGAAGAAGCAATCGGCCCTCAGAATGAATTTTGACCTATCAGAACGCGAACGATCTGTGTTGCGGCATGTGCTTTCGAAAGTGAGGTCGGCCCCTTCTATTAACGGAAGAATCACCCCATACCCGAACTCACCAATCGAGGAGCAATTCGAATTCCTACGTTGGGCAGCGGACACCAAGCAAGCCAAGCTCCGGCCTCAAATTGAAGCAAACCTGAAAGCGGGGCCAGCTAACTTCCGCCTGTTCCGCGCCTATCTCGCCTGCCTCGATGAACTCGATAGTCGCGCCAACCCGGATCGATTCAATGAAAAGTTTGCGTTGCCGCTTTTGGAGAAGGCGGGCACGTCCGACACTTTGCGCGGACACGTGTTGCGATATTTCCCGGACAACCACAAAGCGATTAATTCCAAAAAACTCATCGCATGGATGGGCTCCAAAAACAAATCGCTCCGCCTTGAGGCCATCTGGAAAACACGTAGCCACCTCGATGAAGCCTCCAACGCAGCCCTGCGCAAATTGGCGCTGGATGAAAAAGAACCGCTCGAATTGCGCCTTGCGGCCACAGCGGTTTTTGGCACCAGCGAATCACCCGACTCAGGCACGTTGCTCGAGATTGCCAAATCCAATCACCCCGCTCTGCGCGATGAAGCCTTGCGCAGTTTGGTGGGCGCGCATTTTGAGGCGGACGGCGAACAGCAACTCGTCAAGCTGAACACCCCCGCCTCCAAGCGCGCGATTGGCAAGCCGTTCATCAACAACCCGCCCGAGCCCACCGACTCCGCCGCATGGCTCAAGCGACTGGATGCCCTAAAGGGCAAGCCGGACGCTGCCGCGGGCGAACGCATTTTCTTCAATCGCAAAGTAGCCACCTGCAGCAACTGCCATCAGGTAAATGAACGCGGCACACGCGTAGGGCCGGATCTCACGCACATCGGGCGCGGCCTTTCGCGCGAGCGATTGCTCGAATCCATCCTGCAACCCAACAAGGAAGTGTCGCCTTACCTGCGCACGTGGGTGATCACGATGAAAAACGGCAAAGTACACAGCGGCATCGCAATGCGCCGCGGCGGCAACTCGGAAGTCTACCTCGGCATCGACGGCAAAGAAATCCGACTCAGCAAGCAGCAAATCAAATCCAAGATCGAGGGCAGTCACTCCCTGATGCCCCCCGGACTGGCCCACACTCTGGCGCTCGAGGAACTACGCGACCTTTTGGCATTTCTGAAAACACCACGGTAGCCTCGCTTGCCTTATCGTTGCCTTATCATTCTGGGGCGATACAATCCACAGATGCATCGGCTACTGTTGTATTGCCTGCTGGGACTTTCGAATCCTGTTTCCGCTTCGCCTCATTGGATTTGGTCGGCGAAAAACGATCAGGCCATTGTCACCTTCAGTAAAAATTTTGAAGCCACAAATACAATTGTGTCTGCGCGCCTGCGGGCGGCAGGGGAGTTTGCCTCGGTTCGGGTTTTTTTGAACGACCGTTGGATTGCGGAAACTCCGGCGTTTGGAAAATTGATTGAACTAGATGTGTTGCAACATCTAAAGCCGGGCAAGAACATAATTCGTGTCGAATCAAAAGCCGCAGAGGGGCCTTCTGCCTTGGCATTCGAATTGCGGTTAACGAATGCACAAAAAAAGACGGTCTCCGTTTTTTCAAACACCGATTGGGCATGCTCATCGGGCAAGCTGCGTTCCACGGGCGACTTGGCGCTGGAAAAATGGTGGACGGCACCGGGCATTCGCATTGCGGAGACGGACGATTACAATCAATGGGAGGAAGCCAAGACCGCCAAGGCCGGGGCGGATCCAGCGACGTTTTTCACCCTGCCCGGATTTGAGGTGGAGTTGCTGAAAAATTCCGGCAAGGGCGAGGGGTCGTGGATCAGTTGTGCGTTTGACCCGGAAGGCCGCCTGAGCATCGGGCGCGAGGACGCGGGCATCTGGCGGTATAAGTTTTCCAAAGACAAAAAATCCATTTCAAAAACGGAAATGATCAACCGCACGCTCAAGGAAAATCGCGGACTGCTGTACGCGCACGGGGCGTTGTACGTGAACGCGAATGTGTCCAAGGGCATTTACCGGCTGCGCGACACGACCGACGACGGGCAATTCGACGAGGAAAAGCTGCTGCGCGCCACACCCGGCGGCGTGGGGCACGGACGCAACGCGCTGGCGCTAGGGCCGGATGGATTGATTTACGCGATCATGGGTGACTCGGTGCAGCTGCCCAAGGACGCGGCCGATTACACTTCGCCGCATCGGCGCAAACAAAAAGTGTTTCGCCTCAACGAAGGCCACGTGCTGCGTTTCAACAAGGATGGCCAGTTGCCCGAAATATTCAGCGCCGGCCTGCGCAATCCATACGGCATCCATTTCAATGCCGATGGCGAGGCGTTTACTTTTGATGCAGACGCGGAATTCGACATGGGCGCGCCGTGGTATCGCCCGACGCAGGTGAAGCATCTTACGCGTGGCGCAGATTTCGGCTGGCGCGCGGTCACCGGCAGTTGGCCGCCGTATTTTCCCGACCACCCCGACAACGCCCGGCCCGTGCTCGACATTGGCAAGTCCTCGCCCACCGGCGTGAAGTTCGGCACGCGCAGCCATTTCCCGCCTGATTATCAAAAGGCATTTTTCATTCTCGATTGGACTTACGGTCGCATCCTCGCCGTGCATCTCGCCCCCAATGGCGCGGGCTATCGTGGCCGGTCCGAAGTCTTTCTGCGTGGGCGCCCGCTCAACGTCACCGACCTCGATTTCGGCCCCGATGGCGCGATGTATTTTGTCACCGGCGGGCGCGGCACGCAAAGCGCCCTGTACCGCGTGCGTTACACCGGGCCGCACACGCAACCCGCGCCGCCCACGGCACAGCAAACGGCGCGCAAGCTGGCCTCGCACGTGCATCGCGCCAAGCGCAGGAAGGCGGCGACCTTGGTGGAGCAGTTTCCGCTTGGCATCCATGATGAAGACCCATTGATCCGCTACACCGCGCGCATCAGCTTGGAACACCAGGAACGGTTTGGCTTTGTCGCCAGGGATCGCGATTCGTTCATCACCCTGGCGACCGCGCAATCCTCCGCTGGCAAGTCGCCTTTCCTGCTCCATCGCCTGCAAAGTTCGTCGTTGCTCACCTTCAGCGAGCCTCAACTGCTGGCGATGGTAAACCTGTTCGCCGCGCAGGCGAAGGAGCTGAAGGACGTGGCGGAACTGCGAAGATTTTTCCCCGGCCAATCGGACCGGCTCAATGAACAGCTCGCCTTGTTGCTGGGGCGGCTGGGCGACCCGCGCGCGCCGCGCATCACGATGCAACTGCTGCGGGAAACGGAATCCACCCGCGCCAAGCTGCTTTATCTGTTTGCCCTGCGCAATACCAAGGCGGGCTGGACGCGCACGCTGCGCCGTGAATATTTCCTGCAACTGGCCGCCGCGCGAAAGTTTCGGGGCGGGCGCGGGCTACCGGGGTTTGTGGAGAAGATTCACCGGGATGCCGTGAACCATTTGTCTCCTGAAGAAAAAACCCCATTGGCGAAGGAAATCGCGCTCCGCCCCGAACTGCCGCCCCTGCCGGACCTGAGCGGACGCAAACTCGTAAAGGCGTGGACAATGGATGATTTCAAGGGCGAGTTGAAACTGCCCACAGAGTTTGTGATGGGATCCAAATTGTTTGATCAGGCCCTTTGCAGCCGCTGCCATCAGGTGGGCACGCAGGGCTTTGCCATCGGGCCGGACCTCACGGCGGTGGGCAGCCGCTTTGGCGCGCGCGATATTCTCGAGGCAATTCTAGATCCATCGAAAGCCGTGGCTGAGAATTATCAAACGCACATTCTCACGCTCACCGATGGCAAAGTACTGGCCGGGATGATTGTTCCTCAATTGGATTACCGTGCCCGTTCCCTATTGCTCGCCCCCAATCCGCTGGACGCAGGCCAGACCATTGAGGTTCCCAAGGGCAAACTCAAATCACACCAGCGTTCGCCGACAAGCCTAATGCCGCCGGGCTTAGTAAACACCCTCACACGCCGGGAAGTGTTGACGCTGGTGGCATGGCTGCAAAACGGAGGGCGCTAATTTTTCATTTGTTCTTTGTCGGCTGCGTGTCCGCCTTCATCTCCTTCAAAAGTTGGTCTGCAAGTTTTCGGGCGGCGATTAATTCTTCTGCAGAAAGTTCCTCCTCGAGCAGGGCCATGTTGTTCCGGGGCGCATCATCACCGCGCCCGATGCCAATAATCCACCACGCGTAGGCTCGCACATCGTCCTCCGGCACGCCCTCGCCGTTGTTGTACATTGATCCCAGGTAATTCGGCACATCAATGTGCCCCTGCGCGGCGGCCTTGAGCCACCACTTCACTGCAGCAGCATTGTCCTCGGGCACCATCTCGCCGCTGTCATAAATGCAGCCGAGATTGAACTGCGAATACATATCGCCATTCTTCGCGCCTAATTGATAAAGCCTCAACGCTTCGGTATTATCCTCGTTCACACCTTCGCCATTATCGTACATCAAGCCGAGGCTGCCCTGTGCACCGGCATGCCCCTGCGCTGCGGCTTTGCGAAACCAGTCGGCGGCTTTGGCATAGTCGCGCGGTAAGCCTTCACCATTATAGTACATATAACCAAGATTGAATTGGGCTTTGGGTTCACCCTTTTTCCCGGCAACCCGATACCACCGAACCGCTTCCTTCATATCCTGTTTCACCCCCTTGCCAAGCGCATACTTGTGGGCCAAAAGAGTTTGTGAATGGGCATCGCCTTTCCCGGCCAATACCTTGAGGCGGACGAACTCTTTTTCATCCGCGGACAACTCATCCGAATGCTTGGCTTTCTTTTGAATATCCTGCGCCGACAATTTCTTTTTGACTTTCGTTGGATCGACTGGGGCAGGGAGATTCGAGGGGTTCTTGTCAGGCTTCACCCTGGATTGCTCCGCTTCGCGTTTGTTACACGCAGCGCAGCCAATGATCAGCACACACAAAACCCAAGTGCTGAATCTGTTTGGTTTCATAAAAAAGGCCGCGTGCAGTTGCAAGCCGCACGCGGACTGTTAAATCACGTTTTGTTGAAGCTGGCTTTAATTGCGTCCAGTCCCGGCAGCTTGCATCCCGACGGCACCCGGGGGTATTCCACTTCCGCCACTGCCAGTTGTTGTGCCACCACTTGTAGTGCCGCCACCAGTTGTGCTGCCAATTCCAACTGTTCCACCGCCGGTCGTCTCGCCCATACCGGTTGTGGCGCCTGTGGCTGTTGTTCCGACGCCGGTTGTGCCGCCCGGTGCTGTCGTTCCGCCGCCGGTTGTGCCGGCCGGTCCTGTTGTTCC
>CAZJRV010000186.1:0-5719 GCA_964548235.1 uncultured Verrucomicrobiota bacterium | reverse complement strand
GCCCGCCGCCTCGCCCGCTATGTAGCTGGGCAGTTCCAAAATTTTATTCGGTTCGGTCATGATTCAATTCCATTACACACAAAATCAAACACATCAAAATTGCGGGGATCGTCCGTCGCTTTCGCCTCGTACTCCGCAGTCAATGGCCCGGAAAAAATAAACGGCACCATCGTCTCAAACCGCCCGCCGTGCGAACGCAGAGGTCGGTCCAGCTTCGAAAGGTCGTGATACTCCGGACTGCGGCCCACCACCGTGTCCGCCGCGCTCATCACGATGAGATTGCCAATGCGATCAGCGGGCAATTGCAGCGTCTTGGCGGCCTCGGTTTTGGTGAGCACTTCCGTGATGCCATCGAGCGTGCGGAGCCACTCCGCAATCGCGTTGGCATGGCTGCCCTCACCCAAGTGCACCGTCACGTACGAGCCCAGCGCGCCGTGATGCACCACGTACGGATCGGTAATGGGGCAAATCACTTTGTGCCCATCGCCGAATTGTCCGCGCAACTCGTCCTCCACATAAATCACGCGCGGCGTGCCGTCCGCGTGGCACTTGGCGTTCATGCCATGATCGGCGGTGATGCCGAGTCGACAGCCGAGGTCTGCCAGCCGTCCGAGCTGTTCATCCAGCGCCGCGTAAAACTCCAGCGCCCCTTCCTCCTCCGGCGCGAACTTGTGTTGAATGTAATCCGTCAGCGACAGATAGAGGAAATCCGCGCGGCCCGCTTCCAGCAGCGCCGCGCCTGCGCGCAGCACGTACACGCTTGCCTCGCCACTGTAAATCTCCGGCGTGTCGCCCGCCAATGCCTCCACATCGTCAAGGCCGTGCGTTGCGATTTGTGCCTCGGCGGCTTTCTCGGATGAAAACGCCATGCCTGTTACACTCTCCTCAAACAATCCCGGCGAAAGCAAATCGCGCAGCTTTTCCTTCGCCGTCACCATTGCCACCTTGCGCCCGGCGCGCGCGGCCGCGGCGAGGATGGTGTCGCAGCGCAGGAAATCCGCGCTGTTCATCATCACCTCCTCGCCCGTGTCCGGATCCAAAAAGAAATTCCCGCTCAACCCCGTCACCACCGGTGGCTGACCCGTGACGATGGCCGCGTTGTTCACATTCGTAAACGAAGGCAAAGCCCCGCGTACCATCCCGCGCCAGCCGCTCGCCAAAATTCCCGCCAACCGCGGCATCCGCCCCTGCTCCAGCGCCACGGTGAGATACGCATCCTCACACCCATCCACGCACACCACCGCCACCGGCCCCGCCGGGAGGCTGTAGCTGCGGTCATTGATTGAAAACCCCGCCATGGCCTGTCACCATGCCTTTCTGCCCCCAAACCGACAATGAGCATTTGCGCAATTAAATTGATGTTTTGCGCAATGGATGGTTGGGTCGGGCATGGCGCGGAAGTTGAAACGGCGGCGGGTGGCTTTGTTGGTGCAGACGACGAGTGAGTGGCACCGGCAATTGCTGCGGGGCGTGGCGGATTATGCGCGCGAGCTCGGGTCGTGGGATTTCCACATCGAACCGCGTGGGATGCTGGAGACGATGCAACTGCCGAAGAGCTGGCGCGGCGATGGGGTCATCTTGCGGCTGGTGGATGCCTCGCAGGAACGGGCCATTCGACGGCGTGGGTTGCCGGCGGTGAATGTGTCGTGGCAAGGGGAGCACAGCCGCGCCATCCCGCGGGTGTCCTCAGATGAATCGGCGTGTGCACGGCTGGCGGCGAGTCATTTCGTGGAGAAAGGATTTCGCTCGTTCGCCTACGTGGGGCCGGTGGGACAGCCGCATTATGCGGACGTGCTCGGCGCGGAGTTTGCCATCGCCACGCGCACGGCGGGTTTTGAGTGTGCCACGTTTTCCGGCCAACCGCGGATGCCTTTGCACAAGCAACGCCAATCCCTTGTCAAGTGGATGCGCGGCTTGCAACAACCGACGGCGTTGTTGGTTTGGAGCGGTGAAATCGGCCGCGAAGTGATCGCCGCGTGCAGTGTGAATGGAATGACCGTGCCGGACGACTTGGCGGTGCTGTGTGCGGAGCACGATTCAGTGATGAATTCGCTGGCGCCAGTGCCGATGTCGAACATTGACCAATCGCCCTTGCGCGTGGGGCGTGAGGCAGCGGCGTTGCTGGATCGGCTGATGCGCGGCCGCCGTTCTCCTGCGCGCCCCATCCACGTGCCGCCGGTGGGCGTGGTGCAGCGGCAATCCACCGACACGGCTGCAGTGGATGACTTGCTTGTGGCCAAAGCGCTGCGCCATATTCGGACTCATTCGCGCGAGGCACTAAAGGTGGGTGATTTGCAGAAGGTACTCTTCGTTTCACGCCGCACGCTGGAACATCGGTTTATGAATGCTCTGGGCCGCACCCCGGCCGCCGAGGTTCGCCGGGTGCGGTTGGAGATTGTTCGTCGCTTGCTTATCGAAACGGATCTCCCTCTCGCCGCCATCGCCGAGCGGACAGGCTATCAACATCAGGAAGTGATGGTGCGCGCATTTCAGCGGCAGTTTGGTTTGCCACCGGGCAGGTTTCGCAATGAGCGTTGAGGGCTGGCTTTTCCGGTTGCCTTCTCCACGGGGTGCGTCATTCTCGCCGAGCTCATGAGACACGGATTTGCATCAGTTGGGATTGCGGCATTGTGCCTGGCGGGTTGTGTTCAAATTAATGAGTCAGCCAGCAGCGGGGAAGGTGCGCTGGAACGGCACTTGGGGAAACCACGGCTGGAAATGCAGCAGGTGTTCAGCGGGGAACGTTTTGGCAACATCGTAGTCTCGATGAAAGGCACGGTAATTGCCACGTGGGGAACGAGACAGGTGAGCGCCAAGCGTAGTGAAGATGGCGGCCTGACGTGGGGACCGGAGATCGTGATTGCCAAGCCCGGTTTCCAGACCGGCGGCCTGACGGTGAACGAGGCCAATGGCGACATCTTTGCCTTTGTCGAGGAAGGTCATCCTCCCGCGCCCATTCACGTTTACGTAAGCCGAGATGACGGAAAGTCATGGAACAAGATTCCAACAAAGATTGCGCCTGATACCAAGGGGCACGCGCCATCCATGCACATGAATGAGCACGGCATCACCCTGCGGCACGGCAAACACAAGGGTCGGCTTATCCGTCCTTCGCGTTATTACGCCGGCCAAAACCACCGCAGCAAATGGCCCGAGCATTACACCAACGCCATTTACAGCGATGACGGTGGCAAGACGTGGAAGACCAGCGATCCCTTCCCAGCCAAGGGAACGGGAGAGGCGACGATTGCAGAGTTGAGCGACGGAACGATTTATTATAACTCGCGCAGGCACTGGGCCGAGGAAGGCGCCAACCCGCGTCGGCGCTGGACCGCCACCAGCACGGACGGCGGCCAAACCTGGAAAAACCTCGTCTTCTGCAAGGCCCTCCCCGACGGCCCACAGGACTCCAACTACGGCTGCATGGCAGGCCTCACGCGGTTGCCTGTGAAGGGGCGCGACATTTTGCTCTACACCAACTGCGACAGCCCCGGCGGTCGGCACCACGGCACGGTGTGGGCGAGCTTCGACGGCGGCAAAACGTGGCCCATCAAGCGACTCGTCTTTGCAGGCGCGTATGCGTATTCCTCTCTGACTTCCGGTCGGGTTGGTACGGTGACCGAAGGGATGGTGTTCAACCACTTCGAAGGCGGCCCGAAGGGAGGCTCCACGGTGGCACGCTTCAATCTTTCTTGGTTGCTCGATGGCGGACAACAAACCGGTAATGGCTTGATTCCGGAATACATCAATACATTGGCCGAAACAGGTGAGGGCAGTTAGATCCTCGGATCGCATAATGAGAGCGCTCTGGCAAAACAGATTTATGAAAACGAAATTTTTCCTCTGCCTTTTCCTAGTTATCAACGCCGCGTGGGCGGACTTTCGCGCGGGCGCGTCAAAGGTGGATATCACGCCGAAGGTGTGGCCGGTGCAATTGGTGGGCTCCTTCCGCGAACGGCTGGCGGACAAGGCGCATGATCCATTGTATGCGCGGGCCATTGTGTGTGATGACGGCGAGACGCGATTGGCGATTGTGATCGTGGACAATTGCCTGATTGGGCGCAATTACCTCGACCGGGCCAAAGCGTTGGCGGCCAAGCGCACGAAGATTCGCGCCGACCGCATTCTCGTGGCCGCCACGCACACGCACACCGCGCCGCCGGGCAAGGATCGCCGCACCAATCGCGATGACACCGCGCATCGCGCCTACTTCAAGCAACTCGTCGAGGGCATCGCGGAGTCCATCGTGCAGGCAGAGAAAAATCTTGCGCCAGCCGAGATGGCGCATGGTGTGGCGCTTGTGCCCGAGGAGATTTTCAATCGCCGTTGGCACATGAAGCCCGGCGGCGTTGCGGTGAATCCCTTCGGCAGCCCGAACGACACCGTGCGCATGAACCCGCCGCACAACCTCATCGACCGCCCCGCCGGGCCAACCGATCCGGAGGTGCATTTCATTTCCCTGCGCGGCACCGACGGTCGCCCGATTGCGTTGCTGGCCAATTATTCGCTGCATTACGTGGGCGGCCTGCCGGCGGGCGGTGTGTCGGCCGATTACTTTGGCGTCTTTGCCGGGCACATCGAGAAAGCACTGGGCAAGGACGCCGGCTTCATCGGTCTCATGTCCAACGGAACCAGCGGCGATATCAACAACATCAGCTTCCGCGTCCCGCGCCCCCGCCAGAAACCAATGCAGCGCATGAACGAAGTCGCCCGACTCGTTGCCGACCGCGTCCTCGCCGCGCACAAGACGGTGCGATTTCGCAAAGAAATTTCCCTCGCCATGGAGCAAACCGAACTCACGCTCAAGAACCGTCAGCCGTCCGCCAAGGAAATCGCTTACGCCAAGGCCGTCCTCGTCGGCACCGCACCCAAGCCCCTCTCCGGGCTCGCCGAGGCCTATGCCCATCGCACCCTCGGCCTCGCTAATGGGCCGCGTGAGGAGAAAATCATTTTGCAAGCCCTGCGCCTTGGCGAGGTGGGCATCACCAGCATCCCGTGCGAAGTGCTCTGCGAAATCGGCCTCACCCTTAAGGCCAAAAGCCCGCTGTCCCAAGCCACCTTCACCATCGAGCTGGCAAACGGCCATTACGGCTACCTCCCCACCCCGCGCCAACACGTCCTCGGTGGCTACGAAACCTGGCTGGGCACCTGCACCCTCGAAATTACCGCCTCGGTAAAAATCGAAAAGGTGCTGCTGGCTATGCTGGAAAAAGTGACAGGTGAGGATTGATTGCACTTATTCCGGGCCGGTTTGGTTTACATAGCATTGCATTCGGAGGGGATGGTTGGCATTCTGCGCCAACCATGAAACGAATTGCTGCACTCGTGTTGTTGTCGTTGTCGCCGGTGCTTTTTGCCGCGCAGAAACCGAATATTATTTTCATTATGGCTGATGACCTTGGCTGGGGGGAGCTGGGATCGTATGGGCAAAAGAAAATCAAGACGCCGCATCTCGACCGGCTCGCTCGCGAGGGCATGCGGTTCACGTCGAATTATTCCGGCAACGCCGTGTGCGCGCCGTCACGATGTGTGTTGATGACGGGCAAACACCCGGGCCACGCAATTGTGCGCAACAATAAATCGATGAAACCGGAGGGGCAGTTTCCTATTCCTGACGGTGAAGTGACGATTGGGGAGTTGTTGCAAAAAGAAGGCTACGTGACGGGGGCGTTTGGCAAGTGGGGGCTTGGCAATACCGATTCAGAAGGCAACCCAACGA
>CAZJRV010000185.1:0-5740 GCA_964548235.1 uncultured Verrucomicrobiota bacterium | reverse complement strand
GGCGAAACGGGTGGTGAACCTGTTTATGAACGGCGGACCAACCCACACAGATTTGTTCGACTACAAGCCGGCGCAACAGCAGTTGCACGGCAAGCCGGTGCCCAATGAGTTTGTGGCAGGCAAGCGGTTCAGCACGATGACGGGGAATCCCAAGGGCAAGGTAATGCTGGCGCCAGTGGAGCCATTCCGCCAGCACGGCCAAAGCGGCGCATGGGCCAGCGATTTCATGCCACACATCGGCGCGGCGGCGGATGAAATTTGTTTCATCAAGAGCATGCACACCACGCAGGTGAATCATGCACCGGCGGTTTCATTTTTTCTTTCCGGCGGCGAAATGCCCGGCCGACCGACCATGGGCGCGTGGCTCAGTTACGGCCTGGGCAGCGACACGAAAAATCTGCCAGCGTTCGTGGTGATGACCAGCGTGAGCAAGGGCACCACGTGCGGGCAGATTTTTTATGATTACTACTGGGGCAGCGGGTTTTTGCCATCGCGCTTTCAGGGCGTAAAATTTCGCGCCGGGGGAGCGCCGGTGTTGTATTTGAAAAATCCGTCTGGTCTTTCTGGTAATACCCGGCGCGGAATGCTCGATGACCTTTCCCGGCTCAATCAAATGCGCCACACGGAATTTGGTGACCCGGAAATCCTCACGCGCATTGCGCAGTACGAGATGGCCTATCGCATGCAAACGAGTGTGCCGGAGCTGACGGATCTTTCTCGCGAACCCAAAAGTGTGCTGGACCTGTACGGGCCGCAGGTGAAGGAGCGCGGCACGTTCGCGTACAACTGCCTGATGGCGCGGCGGTTGCTCGAGCGCGGCACGCGGTTTGTACAGGGGATGCACGCGGGCTGGGACCAACACCGCAGCCTCACCACCGAGCTGTACACGCAGTGCAAAGACACCGATCAGCCAAGTGCCGGTCTCCTGCGCGATCTCAAGCAGCGCGGGTTACTGGAGGACACCCTCATCATTTGGGGCGGCGAATTTGGCCGCACGCCATTCCTGCAGGGCGATTTAAAGAATCGCAAGCAATGGGGCCGCGATCATCATCCGTACGCCTTCACCACCTGGATGGCCGGCGGCGGCGTCAGGCCGGGCATCACCTACGGCGCCAGCGACGCCCTCGGCATGAACGCCATCGAGAACCCCGTCCACGTCCACGATTTTCAGGCCACTCTCCTTCACCTGCTGGGCATCGACCACGAGCGCTTTACCTTCAAGCACCAAGGGCGGCGTTTTCGGCTGACCGATGTGCACGGGGAAGTGGTTAAAAATATTTTGGCGTAATCACTGCCATTTTTTACCGTGTCATGAATCGAATCCCTTCCGCGGTATCGGCATCCAATCTTTACAGAAGCCGGATGGGAAATTACGATTCCCATTCGCTTTGATGCAAATGAATAGCGTAAAACACTTTTTATGTTTGAGCCTACTGGCGGCCTTTTCGATGGAGGCGGCGCCGGCCCAGATTTCCTTTAACCGCGATGTGCGGGCAATCCTCTCGGAAAATTGCTACACCTGCCACGGGCCGGATGCCGCGGCGCGCAAAGGCAAGCTGCGGCTGGATGTGCGCGAGGCGGCCATTGCCGAGCGCAAAGGCGGGGCATTCGCCATCGTGCCGGACGATGTGGAGGAAAGCGAACTGGTGTATCGCATCCTCACCGATGACCCGGATGAGGTGATGCCGCCGCCGGAATCGAAGATGACCCTGACCAAAGCGCAAAAGGCGACCTTGAAACAGTGGATCGCCGAGGGTGCGAAATACGAAAAGCACTGGGCCTACGAACGCCCCAAGCGCGGGACCTTGCCGAAAGTCGAGAACACAAAGTGGAGCCGCAACGAAATTGACCGGTTCATCCTCGCTGCATTGGAACAGCGCGGCTGGAAGCCTTCGCCCGAAGCGAATAAGCCCGCGCTCATTCGCCGTGTAAGCCTCGACCTCACCGGTCTGCCGCCCACACCGGCTGAGGTCAAAGCCTTCCTCGCGGACACCTCGCCCAAGGCATACGAAAAACTCGTGGACCGCCTGCTGGCCAAGCCAACTTACGGCGAGCACTGGGCGCGGCAGTGGCTGGATCTCGCGCGCTATGCCGACAGCGCCGGGTATGCCGATGACCCGCCCCGCACCATTTGGGCCTATCGCGACTGGGTCATCCGCGCCATCAATCGCAATCAACCCTTCGACCAGTTCACGCGCGACCAGCTTGCGGGTGATTTGCTGCCGAACGCCACGCCGGATCAGATCGTCGCCACCGCCTTCCATCGCAACACGCAAACGAACAGCGAAGGGGGCACAGACGACGAGGAGTTTCGCAATGTGGCGGTGGTGGACCGCGTGAACACGACGATGTCCACCTGGATGGGCACCACCATGGCCTGCGCGCAATGCCACGATCACAAGTACGATCCGCTCAGCCAAAAGGAGTACTTTGAAATGTTCGCCATCTTCAACCACACCGAGGACAGCGACAAACGCAATGAGGCGCCCTTGCTGCAGGTGTTCACCGAGGCGCAGAAAAAACAAAGGAGCGCGCTCGAATCCAACATTGCCGCGCTAGAAAAAGAGTTGGTTGGCCTAAAGACAAATGCGTTGGATGGCTTCGAGCCTTGGGCCAAACAATTCGAAAGGCACGTGCCGGTAAAACGATTGCGCACAGAGCGGAATAACACTGTGCTTACTGTGCAACCGCCACCGGGCAAACTGGATAGTTTGCAAGTCGCCGGTGTGGACCCAGCGCGCGTGTCACTGAAACTGCGGCCCAAGGACGACACAAAATTGAAAGGCCGCTTCGTGCGCGTCACCAATGTGGGTCAGGGCGTGTATCTGCATTTGGCCGAGGTGCAGGTGTTTAGCAACGGCCAAAACATCGCGCCCAAGGGCAAGGCCAAGCAAAGCACCACAGACTTCGGCGGGCCCGCCGCGCGCGGCAATGACGGCAACACCAACGGCGATTACACGAAAAATTCCGTCACCCACACCGCACAGGAAAACAACCCGTGGTGGGAGGTGGATCTTGGCGGGGAAATGCCCATTGAGAAACTTGCACTGTGGAACCGCACCGGCGCGGGGCTGCCCGAACGGTTGAAGATGCACCGCGTGGAGGTGCTCGACGCCCAGCGCAATGTGATTTGGAAACAGGAATCCCATAAGATCTTCCCCGTCAACGTCGCCTACGCGACGGATAACACACGCCTGTTGCCTTTCGTGCCAGTGCCCAACCCGCAAGTACCCGGTCTGCTGCGGTTCACTGCGCCTGCCACGGTGGCGGATGGTGACGGAGTGGAGGTTAGCATCAAAAGCCTCAAGGACGAGGATGTGGCCGTGTCCATCGTGGCCGCGGCCTTGCCCAACCTGACGGAGGCGCTGCCGAAAATTGTATTTGGAATCCTCAACACCCCTTCCGCCAAGCACACGCCGGCGCAGCAAAAACAACTACGCGATCATTACGCGACCAGCAACCCAAGGACCAAGGCGAAAGCGGCCGAAATCGCTGCAGCCAAAAAGAAGCTCGCCGCTATCAAAGCCACCACTAGCGTGCCGGTGATGCGCGAACGCGCCAAGGGCCGCGAGACACACATCCAGTTGCGCGGCAATTATCAGGTGAAGGACGCGCTCGTCAGTGAAGGCGTGCCGGGAGTGTTCGCAGTTTCTTTGAATGACAAAAAAATCAATCGCCTCACCCTCTCCAACTGGCTGATGGATGAGCGCAACCCGCTAACCGCGCGCGTGATTGCCAATCGCTATTGGGAATCCATCTTCGGCACAGGCCTCGTGCGCACCAGCGAGGAGTTTGGCTCGCAAGGCGAACTGCCCACACATCCGGAGTTGCTCGATTGGTTGGCCACGGAAATGATCCGTTTGAAGTGGGACACGAAAGCGTTTTTGAAACTACTCGTCACCAGCGCCGCGTATCGCCAATCCGCACGCACCACACCCACGCAAATTGAAAACGATCCCGCCAATCGCTTTTACGCGCGCGGCCCGCGGCTGCGGCTGACCGCCGAGATGGTGCGCGACCAGGCACTGGCTGTGAGCGGATTGCTCAGCACAAAAATGTACGGAGCGCCAGTGAAGCCATACCAACCGACCCTCGGAATAAAGGCCGCCTTTGGTAACAACATCGACTGGCAGACCAGCCAGGGCGAGGACAAATACCGCCGTGGTTTATATACAAACTGGCGCCGCACCAATCCGTACCCGTCGATGGCCGCGTTCGATGCGCCCAATCGCAATGTGTGCACCGTGCGCCGTGTGCCGACGAACACGCCGTTGCAGGCATTGGTAACGATGAATGACCCTGTTTACGTCGAAGCCGCACAGGCGTTGGCGCGCCGGATGATGAAAGAAGGCGGCACCACGCCGCACGAACGCGTTTCGTTCGGGCTAAACCTTTGTTTGAGCCGCGAGCCCAAACGTGCGGAGGTCAGTCGTTTGGTTACGCTGTACACCGAGCTCCTCGCCGATTACACCAAAGACCCCGCCGCCGCCAAGCTGATGGCCACCGATCCGCTCGGCCCTTTGCCCAAAGGCATGAAGCCCGAGGAACTCGCCGCCTGTACAATCGTTGGCAACGTGATTTTGAATTTGGACGAGATGTTTATGAAACGATAATCAAAAAATGAACCTGCAACACGAACAACTGCAACATCGCACGCGCCGGCAATTTTTGGGCGAGGCGGGGATGGGACTGGGCGCGGCGGCGTTAGCGTCATTGATGGGCGACACGGCGCGGGCGGATGTTCCGTTTGATCCCGCGCAGCCTTTGCGGGCGCGCAAGCCGCACTTTGCGCCGAAGGCGAAGAGTGTGATTTATCTGCACATGACCGGTTCGCCGCCGGAACTGGATTTGTTTGATTACAAGCCAGAGCTGATCAAGCGCGATGGGCAGGATTGTCCGGATGAATTTTTGAAGGGCCGGCGGTTTGCCTTCACCTCGGGCGTGCCGAAGCTGATGGGCACGCCGCACAAGTTTGCCCAGCACGGCCAAAGCGGCGCGTGGCTGAGCGACGCGCTGCCGGAAATGGCGAAACAGGCGGACGACATCGCATTCATCAAGTCGATGACGACCGACCAGTTTAACCACGCGCCCGCCGAGCTGCTGCTGTACACCGGCAGCCCGCGCGAAGGCCGGCCGAGTATGGGATCATGGGTGACGTACGGGCTGGGCAGCACGAACCAGAATCTGCCCGGCTTCGTGGCGCTGGTTTCCAGTGGCGTGCAACCCAATGGCGGCAAGAATTCTTTTGGCAGTGGATTTTTGCCCAGCGTGTTCCAGGGTGTGCAATGCCGGTCGAAGGGGGATCCGGTGTTGTATGTGTCCAACCCCAAAGGCATGAGCCGCGCGTTGCGTCGCAAGAGCCTCGATGCGTTGAACGATTTAAACCGGCTGCAGGCCAAGGAGTTGGGCAGCCCCGAGACACTCACGCGCATTGCGCAATACGAGATGGCGTTTCGCATGCAGGCGAGTGTGCCGGAGGTGATGGATATTTCGAAAGAGCCCAAGCACATCCTCGATGCTTACGGTGCCAAGCCCGGCGCGGGCAGTTTAGCTAACAATATTTTGCTTGCTCGGCGCCTTGTGGAAAAGGGCGTGCGCTTTGTGCACCTCTTTGACTGGGGCTGGGATTTCCACGGCACGGGCGCCGGCACCGGCCTCGGCGATGGTCTGCGCAACAAGTGCAAGACGATGGACAAACCGATCGCCGCGCTAATCAAGGATTTGAAGGAACGCGGATTGT
>CAZJRV010000184.1:0-5795 GCA_964548235.1 uncultured Verrucomicrobiota bacterium | reverse complement strand
TGAGCAGTTGCACGCTGTTGTGATTGGTGGAGGCAAACATCACCTGCATCACGCAGCCCTCAATAAATCCAACTCGACCGGTGGCATTTGGCACGGCGGCTACCTCGTCAACGCGGCCGGCGTTCGGGGCAGCGGGGATGAGTTCCAACGCCTCGCGTGCGAAGCGGGGCAACAGCCATTGAAGGCGTAGTTTTTTTGTAATGCGTGCCGGCAACAGCGCGAGTTTCATGCGCCACGGAAAAGGAAATATTTTTTCAATAGCGAATCGTCGCAGGATAGTTTGGAAAAGGGATCGTGAATAATTTTTCTCTAAATGATCGCGCGTATGTTCGAGGAGATGGCCGTACTCCACGCCGCTTGGGCAGGCGGTTTCGCACGCGCGGCAGCCGAGGCACAGATCAATGTGGCGCACAGCGGCATCTTCAATGGGCAAGCGACCGGACTGCAGCGCGCGCATCAGATAAATCCGCCCGCGCGGCGAGTCGTTTTCGTTACCCGTCTCGAGGTACGTGGGGCACGCCGAAAGACAGAGGCCGCAGTGGACGCAGGCGAGCGATTTGTCTTCGTCGATGAATTGCGGGTCCTTCATGACGCGGGCAAAATGCCGTTCGGATCGAATGCTTCCTTGATGCGCAGCTCGAGGGCGGTGGGTTTGTGCGGTGGCCGCTCGCCGGGATGATAGATGACGCCATTGCCAGCGCGGGCCACGAAGGTGTCCATCGACCGGAGTTTTTCAATCAAACTGCCCGGCGAAACGGACTCCGTTGCCCGAGCCTGCGCACGGAATTGCCCATCATAGTCAAGCTGAGTTTCGGTTGTGATTCCTAAGTGGGAGGCTTGATCGATCTGTGAATCCACATCCGCCGCAGCCCCGGCGAACCCAACGACCAGCATAATCGGCTGCCCATCAAGACGATGCAAATCGAGCGCGTGTGGCTGCGTTTCGGACTGCCAAATTTCGCCAATCAATTCTTCTGCCTCATCCAACGTTGAACATTCCCCACTCAGGAACACCTCTTTTTCGGCCCGAGGCAACAGTTTAAATGTCGCCTCCACAATCACGCCCAGTGTGCCGCGGCTGCCCACGAATAGTTTGCAGAGATCGAAGCCGGCCACGTTCTTGACCACCTTGCCGCCATTGCGCACCAATCGCCCGTCCGGCAGCACCACCGCAATCCCAATCAGCCAATCGCGAATGGTGCCAAACCCAAACCGCCGTGGCCCATTGGCATCCCCGGCCAACAATGCGCCAATGGAAGTGGCCTGGGGCCCGGACGGATCGATGGGCAGCCATTGTCCGTGTTGTGCGAGGGCTGTCTGAAAATCTGCCACTGTCATACCCGCCTGCACCGTCGCCGTCATGTCTTCAGGCACGTGTTCGACGAGTTGGTCAATGGCGGAGAGGTCGACTGACTCAACACCACTTGCTTTGGGCAGTGATTCCTTGAGTTGCTCAATGCCTGCCGGCGAAAGCGTCATGCGGCGGCCTGTTTTTTGGGGGCGAACTCCGCGCAGCGTTTGCCGCCGGGGAACATTTTGTGTGGGTTGCAGCGTTGGGCGGGGTCGAAGGCGCGACGCAGCATTTTCATTGCGTCGAGGTCATCGGCGGAAAATTGCTTGGGCATAAAATCAATTTTCTCCGCGCCGATGCCGTGTTCGCCGGTAACGCTACCGCCGAGCGCGATGCACTTATCCAAAATATCATGACCGGCCGCCAGGGCGCGTTGGGTTTCGCCTGGCTTGCGTTCGTCGTAAAGAATCAGCGGATGAATGTTCCCGTCGCCGGCGTGGAAAACATTCGGGATGCGCAGGTTGTGTTTCTCGCTGGTGGCGCGGATGAATCGCATGATCTCCGGCAACTTGCTGCGCGGTACGACGCCGTCTTGCGTGACATAATTTGGGCTGAGGCGACCGATGGCGCCGAAGGCGCGTTTGCGGCATTTCCAAATGGCGGCGCGTTCGGTGTCATCTTTGGCAACGCGCACTTCGCGGGCGTTATTTTGGTGGCAAATTTTTTCGACTTGTTTGCCTTGTACTTCGATGCCGTCGGGCAAGCCATCGAGTTCCACGATGAGCACCGCGCCGGCGTCTAGCGGGAAGCCGAAATGATACGCCTCCTCAACGGCCTGCGTGATGAGTTGATCCATCATTTCCAGCGCGCCGGGCACGATGCCGGCCTGGATGATGTCGCTGACGGTTTGGCTGGCGTCATCCACGCTTTCAAAAATGCCGAGGAAGGTCTTGAATGCCGGGGGCGTTTTCACCAGCCGCACGAGCACGCGCGTGACCACGCCGAACATCCCCTCGCAGCCGATGGCCGCACCGCGCAGGTCGTAGCCGGGCACTTCCTCGCCGCCATCGGGCGTCACGCCGAGCCATTCGATTGAGCCATCGGGCAGGACCATTTCATAGCCGAGCACGTGGTTGGTAGTGACGCCGTTCTTGAGCGTGTGCGGGCCGCCGGAGTTTGTCGCGACATTGCCGCCGATGGTGCAGGCGGATTGGCTGGAGGGATCGGGCGCGAAAAACAAACCGTGCGCCGCGGCATCGCGGGTGATCCACGCGTTCACGCAGCCGGCTTCCACGAGGGCGCGGCGGTTGCGGGCATCGATGTCCAGCACGCGGTTCATTCGCGTGAGAGCGATCATCACGCCGCCATCCACCGCCAGCACCGTGCCGCTGAGGCTGGTGCCCGCGCCGCGCGGGATGATGGGGAGATTCAGTCGGTTGCAGAGTTTTACGATGGCAACAATTTCGTCAGTGGTTTTTGGCAATACCACGGCGGTGGGTAAATTTTTCTCCAGCGTGTACGCATCGCATTCGTAGACGAGTAATTCTTCCTCGGCGGACAACACAGCATCCGCGCCGACGATGGCTTGCAGTTCGTGAATGAAGTTGCTTTGGCCCATAGCGGCCGCACCGTGCCAAAATCCTTTACCCCTGTCGAGGCGTTCGGCTACGGTGCGCGTGCATGAATGTTGGAAAATTCCTTCCGCCGACTCGCACGCTTCTTGGCCCCGGCCCGAGCGATGTGGCCCCGTCCGTTTTGAAGGCAATGAGCCAGCCGTTGGTGGGGCATCTTGATCCGTCGTTTATCTCGATGATGGAGGAAATCAAGGCGATGTTGCGCGCGGTGATGCTGACGGAAAATGAGATGACCTTTCCGGTCAGCGGCACGGGCAGCGCGGGGATGGAATTTTGTTTCGTGAACCTAATCGAGCCGGGCGACGAAGTGGTTGTCGGGATCAACGGCGTGTTCGGTACGCGCATGGCGGACGTGGCTGAACGGTGTGGCGCGAAGGTCACCCGCGTGGAAGCCGAATGGGGCCGCATCATCGAGCCCTCTCAAATCGCCGGCGCGTTGAAAAACACAAACCCAAAGCTCGTCGCCATCGTCCACGCGGAAACATCGACCGGCGCGCTGACCCCCATTGAGGATATTTCAAAAATCGTGCACGACGCCGGTGCGTTGCTGTTGCTCGATGCGGTCACCTCCCTTGGTGGCTGCCCCGTGCGCGTGGATGATTGGCAAGTGGACGCCATTTACAGCGGCACCCAGAAATGCCTCAGTTGTCCGCCCGGACTCGCGCCCGTTTCCTTGAGCGATCGCGCAATGGACGCCATCCGCGCTCGCACTCAAGGCGTGAATAGTTGGTACCTCGACGTCAATTTGCTGGCTAACTATTGGGGCGAAGGTGCGCGCGCGTATCACCACACCGCGCCCATTTCGATGAACTATGCGCTGCACGAAGCTCTTCGCCTTATGCTGGAAGAAGGTCTTGAAAACCGCTGGGCACGGCACGAGGCCAACCACAATTTGCTTCGGGCCAGCCTTGCCGAGCTGGGCCTTGGCATCGCCTCGCAGGAAGGCCATCAACTGTGGCAGCTCAACGCCGTGACCATCCCCGAGGGCATCGACGAAGCCGCCGTGCGCGCCGCGTTGCTCAATGACCACGGCATCGAAGTCGGCCCCGGCCTTGGCCCACTCGCGGGGAAAGTCTGGCGCATTGGCCTAATGGGCCATTCCTCCAGCAAGGAAAATGTCGACCGCGTGTTGGCGGCATTGAAGGAATTGCTTTAGTCCGCCTAGCGCAGCAGCCCGTTGATGCGGGTGAAATGTTCGGCGGTAAAACCCATCGCGCGTTTGGATTGGTAATCCTGCTCGATGGGGTTTTTTATTTTGCGGAGATCGGCGAGTTGATCGCTGTCGATGAGGCCGCGCAGCCACGCCCAGAATGCGGAGGTGGGCACGGGATAATCGCTGCCATGCACGGCGCGTGAGGCGAGGAGTTCGTTTTCCAGGCAAGGGCGCAGGCCGTGGCTGCGGGTGGGGACGTTGAGCGCGCTGGAATCGGCGTAAAGATTTTTGTGATCGCGCATCATCGCCACGAGGGTGGGGAGGTAGTCGGGATCAAACGGTCCGCTACCGGTGGCGGCGTGGGCGGCGATGACGTTGACGCCGCACTCGAGCGGCAGCCGCAATGTTTCCGGATTGGCGTAATCGGCGTTAACGACTTCGAGCGTGTGTTCGCCGCCAGTGTGGGCAAGGAACGGAAGCCCGGCCTCGGCCATTCGATTCCAAAACGGTTTGTAGTTTGAATTGTTGCAGTCGATGTTCTGGCAATTGGGGAGGCACTTCATCATCACCGCGCCGGTCTCGATGCAGCGGTCGAGTTCATCCATCGCATCGGGCCGCGCGGGGTGAATGGACACGGCGGGGAGAAATTCCGGATGCTCCTTTGCCAGTCGCAGCACGAGGTCATTGGGCACAAACGCGCTCCCGCGGTTTTCCTGCAAATGCCCTTGTGTGTCATAAACCGCCTCCTGCGCCAAAAGGCAAACGGCGTCCACAGCAGACTCTCTTATGTAGTGCAGCAACCGATCGCGGTACAAATCATCAAAATCCGGCGCGCGCAGCGACTTGGCGGAGAGGCCCAGCTTGCGCAACATGAGGGCGTAAAGCGGGAGCTTGGCCGGCGTCACACGAATCCAGCAGCCATTTCCACTGGCCTCATTGCCCACCATGTGGACGTGCATGTCGACGATTTTCACAGGAATATGGGCAATAATGGCAAATGGCGGAAGGGGTGGGATTCGAACCCACGGAACGGTTTCCCGTTCACTCGATTTCGAATCGAGCGCCTTCGACCGGACTCAGCCACCCTTCCACGCCGCGCGCAGTGTAGGCGAGAGGCTGGGGCGACTCAATCCGATTCCTTAAATCCGCGAAGACGATTGGGATGCCCATTCTAGCTGTGTTTTTTAACAAAATAATCAATTCAAATGTAACCACCAATACCCCCTAAAACGTCCGATTTTATGTGGACAGGATGGCCCTGTCCGATTAATCTAAACACGGTTATGAAAAATACAGCCCGCACTCTTCTCGCAACTCTAATCATCCCAGTCTTTTCCCTGTATGCGCAGGAAGGCCCCGTAACCATTCCCGGGCTGGAAGGCGGCGAGGGTGCCGGACCCCAAGTCGGTGAAATGAGTGGAGCTGGCGGACGCTTGGTCTTGCGTTCACCATATACCGGCGGAGTTATTGTCCCGCCGTGGATGGAAAAAGAACCCTCCCAGGAGTCCGGCGGCCCATCTGGCGGCGGGATTTCCAGTGGCTATACTCCGCCGGAAGCAGAATTCACCCCCGGGTATCGTCGCCAAAGCACACTAACCGGCGAAGTTACCGGTGAATTTGGTGGCACAGTTGAAGAAGGCACGGGCGGATACGGCCAAGGCGGCATGGGCGGCTACGGCGAAGGAGGAATGGGCGAAGGTGGAATGGGCGAAGGAGG
>CAZJRV010000183.1:0-5847 GCA_964548235.1 uncultured Verrucomicrobiota bacterium | reverse complement strand
CTCGGAGTTTTTGGGCAAGGCAAGCCCCACGCGGTTGATGATTGAGGAATTGGACGCAGCATACGGAGGCATCAACGTGGTGCAAATGGCAGTGGATTCGGGGATGACCAACGGGATCAATCACCCCAAGTTTTTGAAGTACCTCAATCAAGTGCACAAGCACGCGGCGGCGCAGGAAGATGTCACGGCGGTGTATTCGTACGCGCAATTGTTGGCGACGATCAATGAAGTGTGGGAGGGCGGCGCGGAAGGGACGCAGGTGTTGCCGGAAAGTTATTTGAAAGTTGCGATGTTTGTGGCGGTTTTGAACAAGGAGCGCGCGGGCGAAACGCACACGCCCTTTATGGAAATGTTGAGCGACGGGAGGGGGCAAACGGCGCAGCTTTTGTTGCGCACGCGGGATATGAGCAGCGCGGAGTATTTGGATTTGCTGCACCGAATGGAAACGCACGCGCGAACGAATGCGCCTGTGGGCGTTTCGGTGTCCATCGAAAGCGGCGTGCGCGCCATCCTCGAGGCGGATCGCCGCATTGTGCGCAGCCAACGGCGGAGTGTGCTTTGGAGCATCGGCTTAATCGCGGTGTTGTTGGCAGTGCTGTGGCGGTCGGTGGGCTTGGCGGTGTTGGCATTGGCGGTGAATATTTTGCCGGTGGGAATGCTCATCGCGTTGCAGGGGTTTGCGGGGGTGCCGCTTAATTCGATTACCATTATGGTGGCGGCCATCGCACTGGGAATTGCGGTGGACGACACGATTCATTTTATCACGCACTGGCGCGGCGAACGGGCGACGGGGGTGGATGCAAAGGAATCGGCGCGGCGGACGTTGGCGGTGAAGGGCCGACCAATCGTGGCGACCACGGCGATTTTGGTGGGGATGGCTGGAGTGTTTTGGGTGTCGCAATTTCCTCCGGTGGTGCATTTTGGATTATTACTGGCGGCGGGTTTGACGGGGGCACTGGTGGCGGCGCTGGGGTTGTTGCCCGCATGGCTGGGGCGCGACGCGGGCAATACGGGCAAGTAATGCTGGACTGATGGCGGTTTGCCGGTAGATTGCCCGCATCCGCGCTGAGCGACCCAACGCTGCGGTTCCGTCTTTTCGGGCGGTATTTGGCCGAATACCATGAACAAACTGACACCACCGCGCGGGTACGCCCAGGCGGATACTGAGGCGCGCCAGCTGTGGTTGGCGGAGCAAACGGGGCATACCGTGCCTGAGTTTGTGCTGGATGAGCCGGAAAATCTCAAGGGGCTCATCGAAAACCACGTGGGTTTTGTCGGCTTGCCGCAAAGCATTTCCGGTCCGCTGAAAATCGACGGCACTTATGCGCAGGGGATTTTTTATGTGCCGCTGTGTACGGTGGAGGGCACGCTTTCGCTTTCGATGACGCGCGGGTTTTATCTCACCCATCGCGCCGGCGGCATCAAGACGCGCCACGTGAAGCAGGAACTCTCTCGCGCGCCTGTGTTTCGTTTCGATGAAATCGAGCAGGCGCTTGCCTTTCTCGAAATCATCGACACCAACTACGACGAAATCAAAACTGCCGCCGAAAGCACCACTCGCCACGGCAAGCTGTTGAGGATTGAAAAGCACATCATCCATAACCGGGTGATCCTCGATTTCATCTATCACACCGCCGAGGCCGCCGGACAAAATATGGTGACTTTGAGCACGGACGCCGCGTGCCGTTTCATCGTCGAAAAACTTTCCGGCGAAACGCCCCTGCGTTATCTGGTGGAGAGCAATTACAACGCGGACAAAAACCCCGCCCATCGCAGCCTCATCAAAGGGCGCGGCCATCACGTCATCGCCAGTTTTCAAATCCCCAATCGCATCCTGAAAAAACTGCTGCGCGTCACGGCCGATCAACTCATCGAGGCACTCACAGACAAACATCTCGGCTCGCAAATGGCCGGCATGCTCGGCATGAACCTCCACACCGCCAACGCATTGGCCGCGCTGTACCTCGCCTTGGGGCAGGATGTCGCGTGTGTGGCGGAGAACGCAATCGGCATCGCCACTTATGAAAAACGCGGCGACGATTTATACGCCACGCTGAGCATGCCGAGCGTAACGGTCGGGACAGTGGGCGGAGCCACGCGACTTAACGCGCAACGGGCAAATTTGGATTTGCTCGGTTGTGCCGGAGGCGAAAATTCATCGCGCAAGCTGGCGGAGATTATTTGTGCCTCGGCCTTGGCACTGGAAATTTCATTGGCGGGCGCCATCGTGAGCAACGAGTTTGCCGAGGCGCACGCCAGATTTGGGAGGTAGCGTGTCGAGCTTTCAGGAATTGCTGAAAGAGGCGGAACTCGAACCGGGGTACGCCTATCTGCGCAAATCCCCGCGCGGCACGGCGGCGATGTGGCACAAATTTTTTGAGCTGTTTTGCCGCGTACTTTTTAATGTGTGGTGTCCGTTGAAAGTGACGGGGCGCGAAAATCTGCCGTCCGCGCCATTTATGTTTTGCAGCAACCACTGCAGCCACATGGACAGCGCGGCGCTGATGTACGCCGGTGGCGAGGATTTCGAGCAATACGGAATGGTGGCGGCGAAGGATTATTTTTTCGACAACCAAAAGCGCAACAGTTTTCTTTCGCGCCTGATGAATCTCATCCCCGCCGACCGCGGCGCAAACCGGGAGAGCATCGTGAAGCTGATGGTCGCCTGCCGCGAATTCACCACGCACGGCCATCGCAGCCTTATCATTTATCCCGAAGGCACACGCTCGCAATCCGGCGAGATGGCACCGATGAAAAAAGGCCCGGCGATGATCGCCACCGAGTTGAGCCTGCCGATTGTGCCGGTTTATATCCACGGCACACACCACGCGTATCCGAAGGGCGGAAAATTTTTCAAACCCACGCGGCTGCGTGTGTACATCGGGGAAGCGATTGACCCCAACCGCTTTCGCGAGGAACATGGCGGCGGCCGAATGATTTACAGCGCCATCACCCGCGAAATGGAAAACCGCATTCACAAGCTGAAGGAACTCCATGGCTAATTCTTCCGAACCCAAAATACGCCACATGAAATGGTGGGGCTGGGGCCACGAAGATGTGAGCTTTAGCGATGCGGATAAACCAAAACTGTGGCCTTACCTCAGTGGCGAGTTGGGCCTGAAGGAGGTCGAGCCCACGCCGCCGGTGACAATTGATGACGTGCATCTGCCCACCGCCAAAGAGAACGCCCCCTTCCTTGCCGAATTGCGCGACGCATTGGCGGACGACCAATTTTCTGTCGATAAAAAAGACCGCCTCATCCACGCCGCCGGCAAGGCGTTTCGCGATTTGTTTCGATTGCGGCGCGGGCAAGTGGACTTCGCGCCGGACCTCGTCGTCTATCCCGCTAGCGAAGCGGACGTGGTGGCGATCGTCAAATCGGCGCACGAACACAATGCCGTGCTCATTCCGTTCGGCGGCGGCAGCAACATCGCCGGGTGCATTGAACCAAAGGATCGCGATGGGCGGTTCATTGTCAGCCTCGATATGTGCCGGATGCATCGCGTGTTGGCGGTTGATAAAAAATCGCTGCTCGCCCGCATTGAAGCCGGCGTGTACGGGCCCCACATGGAGGAACAGTTGGAGGCGGAAGGCGTTACGCTGGGGCATTTCCCGGATTCATTTGTGCACTCCACGCTCGGCGGCTGGGTGGCCACGCGCTCGGCGGGAATGCAAAGCGACAAGTACGGCAAGATTGAGGACATGGTGATTGCGCTGCGGATGGTCACGCCCAGCGGCACGATCGTCACGCGCACGGTGCCGAACACGTCCAACGGCATTGACGTGCGCAGTTTGTGCGTGGGCAGCGAGGGCATTCTCGGCGTGATCACGGAGGTGACGATGCAGGTGCATCGGTTGCCGGAATACAAAATGTTTGAGGGCTGGTTGTTCCCGGATTTCGAGAGCGGCATCCACGCCATCCATGAATGCATGCGGCACGGGACGATGCCGATCATCACGCGCCTCAACGATCCGGGCAAGACGGCGCTCAGCGCGGCGTTCAAAAAAGTGGAGCCGCCGTTGAAACAAAAAATCAGCGCGGCGATGAAATGGTATTTGCGCAACATCAAGGGCATCGACTTCACAAAGTGCTGCATGATGACCACTGCGTACGAGGGCGATTACGACACCTTCCACATGCAGCGCCGCGAGAGTGCCCATGTTTTTCGCAAGCACGGCGGCGTGAATCTCGGCGAAGGCCCGGGCAATTCGTTCAAGGAAGCCAAGTACGATTTCCCGCACGTGCGCGATTATTTGATGGACCGCGGCGTGATGGGTGACGTCAGCGAAACCTCCACCACGTGGGGCAACCTCCACAATCTTTACACCAAAACCCTCGCCAACATCCAAAAGGCCATTCGCGATACCGGCGTGGATCCGTGGGTCGGCTGTCACATCAGCCCCAACTACCACACCGGCGCAAGCCTCTACTTCACCTTCGGCTGCCGCCAAATCGACGGCCGCGAGCTGGAGCAATATCTTTACATCAAAAAAGCCGCCGAGGATTCCTTTCTCCAAAACGGCGGAACCGTCAGCCATCATCACGCCATCGGCACCGAACATCTCCCGTGGATTGAGGCCGATCTTTCGCCCACCGGCGTCAAAGCCGTGCGCGCCATCAAAGACGGCCTCGACCCCAAGAGCGTCATGAACCCCGGCAAAATCCTTCCCGGGCCCGAGCCCCTGCGCGAATGGGGCTTGACCGACGAGGCCATTGCGTCGTTCAACAAGGCGGACTGATGTTTTCTGAAAAAGTAGTCATCATCACCGGCGCCTCCTCCGGCTTGGGTCGCCAACTCGCGCACGACCTCGCCGCGCGGCGTTGTCGCGTTGTGCTCTTCGCCCGCAACGCCGATGGCCTCGCCGAGGCCGTGGCTGAATGCGAAGCGGCGGGCGGCGAAGCAATGGCCGTCACCGGCGATGTCACCCAGCCCGCCGATTGCGAGCGGCTCATTGACGAAACCACCGAGCGTTTTGGCGGCATTGATTTTCTCATCTCCAACGCCGGCCTCAGCATGTGGGCCAAATTCGATGAAGTCACCGACCTTAATTTGTTTCGCCGATTGATGGAGGTCAATTATCTCGGCCTCGTGAACACGCTGCATTTTGCATTGCCCACCCTCAAAAAAAACGCGGGCCTCATCGTTTCCATTGGCAGCATTCAGGGCAAAATCGCCGTGCCCGCGCACTCCGGATACGTCGCCAGCAAACACGCGCTCGAGGGCTTTTGCGATACGCTGCGCTACGAGTTGGAGGGAACCGGTGTCGATATTTTGACCGTCCATCCGCATTGGATTCAAGGCACCAACATGCGCGCCAACGCCTGCACCGCCGATGGCGCGGCGATGGGTGAAAGCAAACGCTCGCACAATCACGAGTCCATCACGCTGGAGCAATGCGCGCGCGAAATCATCGACGCGATGCGCGAACGCCAGCGCGAACTCATCATCCCGCCGCGCCTGCGCCTCGCGCCCATTCTCAAAGCGCTGTGGCCGACGATGTTGCGCCGCAAAGTGATGCGCATTTTTCGCGGGCAGGGAAACTGACCGATGGCCCGAACGCCCACGCGCATAAATTTCTCTTACCGACTGGCGCGGTTTTTGTTCGGGCTGCTCACGCGCTTTTGGATTCGCCGGCGCGTGCTGCACGTCGATCGTGTGCCCACCGAGCGTGGCGTGATTCTGGCCTCCAACCACGTGAGCTATCTAGACCCCATTTATTTGGTGTGCTCGCTGCAACGGCTGGTCATCGCTTTGGCGCGCGTCAGCGCCTACAAAGTGCCCGTGCTCGGTTGGCTGTTGCATAGCTGGAATGTCATCCCCGTCGACCAATCCGGCAGCGGTCGCG
>CAZJRV010000182.1:4901-5905 GCA_964548235.1 uncultured Verrucomicrobiota bacterium | reverse complement strand
TTCAGTTTTGGCTTGGTGCGCTTTTTTGCCGAAGTGCTGGAGTTGGCTGAAGGACTCCACGTAGTCGGTGGCGGGCATGCGCACAAAAATTTCAAGCGCTTGCAGTTTGCGATTCTCTGTGTCGATTAGCGTTTTCTTGGCGGCGGTTTTCCGGCCCTTGGCGGCTTTTTCGACAGCACTGAGGCTGCCGGCCACCTTGTCGTGCACGTTCTCGGCCACGATGGACATTTCCTCAATGACCTTTTGCTTGTAGAAAAATCTGGTAAAGGATTTCTGCAGCTTGGTGTTGTTCAGGTCGTGCGCTTTTTTGGCCCGGGTAAGGGCGCTTTGGTTCTTGGCCTTGAGCTGGGCAAGGTATTTCTCATCGACCTTGTGATCGATGGCGCGGACGTCTTTCACCAGTCGACGCAGCGCCTTGAGGTGGCGCTCGCGGCTTTCGATTTTCTTGTCGACGATGACGCGGTCAAATCGTTCCTTGGGCGGCTCGGAAATAAGTTTCTCGGCCAGCGCAATGTGTTCCTTGCCGGTGAAGCCGAAGGCGTAAATGATGCGCTTCACTTCGTTCTCAGCCTCCTCGATGCGCTTCGAAATTTCCACCTCTTGTTCGCGCGTGAGCAGCGGCACCTGTCCCATCTGCTTGAGATACATCCGCACGGGGTCATCGAGGATATCGAGTTTGTTCTTTTCCTTAGCATCCTTTTCATCCTCGCCGCGTCGAAGCGGAGAGACGTTGTCGATCTCGGCCTGATCCACCACGGAAATCTCGAGGCCCTGAAGTTTTTCCTGAATGGCATTCACGTCACTAGGCGTGACTTTCTTTTCAGGAAGATGCTCTTTGACGTCGTCATGAGTAAGGTAGCCCTGTTCCTGAGCGAGCAGCACCAGTTCCTTGAATTTCTCGGTGAGATCGAATCCAGCCTCAGTCTTGACCTCGTCAATTTTCTTAAAATCCTTTTTGGCAAGTTTTGCCTTGGTACGAGCCATTTGGGCTGCGGAAAGTTTTT
>CAZJRV010000182.1:0-4801 GCA_964548235.1 uncultured Verrucomicrobiota bacterium | reverse complement strand
TCTTGGCAGATTTCTTGGCAGATTTCTTGGCAGATTTCTTGGCAGATTTCTTGGCAGATTTCTTGGCGGACTTTTTGGCGGCTTTCTTTGGCGCGGCTTTTTTTGGTGACTTAGCCTTTTTTGCAGTCCCAGCTTTTTTTGCCGCTGTTTTGGCAGATGCTTTCTCTTTTGAAGCCTTCTTGGAGGCCGTTTTTTTCACGGATTTCCGAGCCTTAGCTTTCTTGGCGCTAGCCTTTTTGGAGGCCGCTTTTGTCACGGTTTTCTTGGAAGCAACCTTTTTTAGGGCTGTTTTCTTGGTTGAAGCTGTCTTTTTAACGCTGTTTTTAGCCATAATTCACCCTTTTATCACGAAAAGGTCGGGGAATATGGTGCTGAAATCCCATTTCGTCAAGGGGTGAACTGCAAATTAGTGAAAAAAGTTTTTAGGCTGGTCCACATTGATTTTTAGCCGAAATCGAGCGGAAAACAATCCCTTGCCTTGAGCTTGTGAAATTTTTCACAAAATCCTTGCCTGCCCTTTTCCTCAGCCGTACGCTTCAGCAGGTTCGTGAGGGAGCGCGCGATGACTCAAAAAACGGAAATCGGCTACAATTCCAAAGTGGAAGGCGAGGTGATTCACACCACAGTCGATGCCGCTGTAAATTGGTTCCGTAAAAACTCCATGTGGCCCATGCCCATGGGGCTTGCATGCTGCGGCATTGAACTGATGGCAGCGGGTTGCAGTCGGTTTGATATTTCGCGATTCGGCTCGGAGGTGATGCGGTTCTCGCCGCGCCAATCGGATGTGATGATTGTTGCCGGCACGGTCACCTACAAAATGGCGGCTGCCGTGAAGCGCATTTACGATCAAATGACGGAACCCAAATGGGTGATCGCGATGGGTGCCTGCGCGAGCACGGGCGGGATGTACCGCAGCTACGCGGTGTTGCAGGGAGTGGACCAAATCGTGCCGGTGGATGTGTACATCGCCGGTTGTCCGCCCCGCCCCGAGGCGGTGCTCGAAGGCTTGATGAAGCTCCAAGGCAAAGTGGCAAAAGAGCCTTGGGCCAAAGAACATTTCAAACCCACCGCCCAATGACAACGGCCGCCGAGTTTGCGAAGCAGTTGAACGACGAGTTCGGCAAACTTATTTCCGAGCCCACGGAGTTTCGCGGTGAGGTCACGGTGAATATCGCCGAGGCGTCGCGCATTACGGAAGTCTGCAATTTTGCAAAACACGAACTGGGCTTTGATTATCTCATCGATATTTCCACGCTCGACCATTACGGCGAGGATCCGCGCTTCACGGTGGTTTACGAATTGAGCAGCATTTCGCATCGCCAAAATTTGAGATTGAAAACACAAGTCACCGAAGAGCACGGCGAAGTGCCGACGGTAACCGGCGTGTGGCGCACGGCCGATTGGCATGAGCGCGAGGCGTACGACATGATGGGCATCCGATTCACCGGACACCCCAACCTCACGCGCATCCTGATGTGGGAAGGCTATCCGCACTTTCCATTGCGCAAAGATTTCCCGCTCGAAGGCAAACCCACCGAAGTGCCGGACGTCGCCTTCACCCAAACCGCCCCGATGGAAGGCGGCCCATTTGTCACCCTCGCAAGCAGCGAAGACACTGCCCACCGCGAACCGCGCCGTCGCAATCCGGAGGATGGAAAATAGTGAGCACCACGCATGACATCGAGATTCGCGACACCGCTGCGACTGTAGCCACGGCGGATGAATTATCCGATGTGAAGGGCGATAAGATGGTGCTCAACATGGGCCCTTCCCACCCCGCCACACACGGCGTGCTGCGTCTGCGGCTGGAAATGGATGGCGAGATCATTACGAAGGCCGAGCCGGACGTGGGATACCTCCACCGCGGCGATGAAAAAATCGCTGAGAATATGACTTACAATCAGTTCATCCCGTACACCGACCGACTGGACTACCTCGCGCCTTTGGCGAACAACGTCCATTACGTTTTGGCCGTGGAAAAACTGCTCGGCGTGGAGGAAAGAATTCCCGAGCGCTGCCTCTACATTCGAACCATCTGCTGCGAACTGGCGCGCATTTCGGCGCATCTGCTGGGGCTCGGCGCATTTGCGATGGACACGGGGGCGTTCACGGTTTTCCTGCACACATTTACGGAGCGTGAGAAAATTTATAATCTCATCGAGGCACTCACCGGCGCGCGGTTTACCACCAGCTACACGCGCGTGGGCGGGCTGTCGCGCGATCTGCCTGAAGGTTGGCTTGATGAACTCAGCAAGTTTCTTGATGAAGTGGAAATCAATTTCGATGAAACCGAAACTCTGCTCACGCGCAATCCTATCTTCCTCGACCGCACGCAGGGCGTCGGCATCATCACACCCGAAGAGGCGATCGATTTCGGCCTGTCCGGCCCCAACCTCCGCGGCAGCGGCGTGGAACATGATGTGCGCAAAGCGCGGCCATATTTGATTTACGACCGATTTGAATTCGATGTGCCCGTCGGCACCACCGGCGATTGTTACGACCGCTACGCCATCCGCATTCTCGAGATGCGCGAGAGCGTAAAAATCCTGCGCCAATGCATCGCCGACATCCCCGGCGGCCCCATCAACGTGGACGACGGCAAAGTCGTGTTGCCGACTAAGGAAAAAGTGATGATGAACATGGAGGAACTCATCCATCAATTCATGCTCGTCACGCAGGGTCAGGATGCGCCGGTGGGTGAAGTTTATTTTGGCGCCGAAAACCCCAAGGGCGAGCTTGGCTTTTACATTCACAGCCTCGGCGGCGGAACCCCGCACCGGCTGAAAATCCGCGCTCCCTCATTCGTCAACCTCAGCATCCTATCCCAATTGCTGCCCGGTCACATGATGGCCGACGTGGTGGCAATCCTGGGCTCACTGGATTTTGTAATGGGAGAATGTGATCGATGAGCTTTGCCCCATCCGAAAAGTTAAAAGCGGAAATCACCGAGCTGCTCACGCATTACCCGGAAGGCGAAAGCCGCAGCGCATCGCTGATGGTGCTGCACGCCATTCAGGATGAAGCAGGCTACATCAGCGCCAAGGCAATGCAATGGGCCGCAGGCGAAATTGGCATCAAACCACTGCACCTCTACGAGCTGGTGACGTTCTATCCGATGTTGCGTGAGGAAAAGCCGGGCAAGTTTGTGCTGAAAGTGTGCCGCACGCTCAGCTGCGCGATGGCGGGCGGCAAGGAGTTGCACAAAAATCTGTGCAGCAAACTGAAGCTCGATCCCAACGCGCACGGCTTACAAACGACTGCTGACGGCAAGTTCAGCATTGAGTTTGCCGAATGCCTCGCCAGTTGCGGCACGGGGCCGGTGATGATGTGCAACGATGACTTTTACGAAGCAGTGGATAATGCCAAGGCCGATGAAATCTTGGAAGGGTGCAAAGAATGAAATGGTTGCCCGACAGGGATTTGAACCCCGACAAACAGAATCAGAATCTGTCGTGCTACCGTTACACTATCGGGCAACTGCGTCCGCGAATTTAGAGCAAAACGGAGTGCAGTCAAGAAGATGCCGCAGGAATACAAATTATTGCTGAAACACGCCGACGCCGATGGCTACTCGAGCGACCTCGAGTGCTACGAGCGCCACGGCGGCTATGCCGCGCTGCGCCAAGCGTTGGCGATCGCGTCGGCAGGCGATGCCACCCCGCAGGCGCAATTGCGCAAAAGCGTGCTCGATTCCGGCCTACGCGGGCGCGGCGGCGCGGGCTTTTCCTGCGGGCTCAAGTGGAGCTTCGTGCGTCATCCGAATCCCAAGCCCGTTTATCTGATTTGCAATGCGGATGAATCCGAGCCGGGCACGTTCAAGGATCGGCAAATCATTTACAAAGATCCGCATCAGCTCATCGAGGGGATGATCATTTCCTGTTGGGCTAATCACGTGAACCTCGCCTACATTTACATTCGTGGCGAGTTTACCGAGGGCGCGAAAATTCTGAATGCCGCCCTCGCCGAAGCCCGCGCCAAAGGCTACCTCGGCAAGGATATTCTTGGTAGCGGACACGATCTTGAGATCCACGTACACCGCGGTGCCGGTGCCTACATTTGTGGTGAGGAAACCGGCCTCATCGAGAGCCTCGAAGGCAAGCGCGCCTACCCGCGCATCAAGCCGCCCTACTTCCCCGCCGCGCTCGGCCTGTACATGTGCCCCACCATCGTCAACAACGTGGAGACCCTCTGCAATGTGAAACACATTGTGGAGATGGGCGCAGAAGCATTCGCCAAACTCGGCACGCCCAACAACACCGGCACGCGCTTGGTGAGCCTCAGCGGCGATGTCAACAATCCCGGCTACTTTGAAATTGAAACCGGCAAGGTCACCCTGGGCGAACTCATCCACGACGAAAATTTCGGCGGCGACCTGCGTGAAGGCCGCAAGCTGCAGGCCATCATCCCCGGTGGGTCATCCTCCAAAGTATTACGCGCGGGCGAAACATTTAAAGTCGGCGAGGACACCATCGACCTGCTCGATGTGCCGTATGATTTTGATACGCTGATGAAGATCGGCACCATGTCCGGCTCCGGCGCCATCATTGTCATTGATGACAGCCGCGACATCGTCGAGTGCCTTGCCAACCTCGCTGAATTTTACGCGCACGAAAGCTGCGGCCAATGCACCCCGTGCCGCGAAGGCTCGCTTTGGATGAACAAAGCGCTCCACCGAATGACCCACGGCGAAGGGCGCGCAGAGGATGCGGATTACCTGAAGCACATTGCCCACAACATTCAGGGCCGAACGATCTGCGCCTTCGGTGAAGCGTGCGCCTGGCCGGTGCTGAGTTTTGTGGAA
>CAZJRV010000181.1:0-5926 GCA_964548235.1 uncultured Verrucomicrobiota bacterium | reverse complement strand
AATGGGGCATGAAACAATTCGCCCTGCCCGAGAAAGCTCCCAGTGCCCCCGGCCAGTTGTACAATCTCAAAACCGACCCTGGCGAAACCATCAATCTCTATTTCGAAAAACCAAAAATCGCCAAGGCATTGAAAACCAAGCTGGAGCAATTCAAAAAATCCGGTCGCAGTACGCCATGGCAGTAAGGCGCTCTCCCTGAGCACGCCTCTGTGACCCGGATTGCAACAACCAAGGTGCTTCAATTGAGAGAAGAAACCGCCCTGCAATTTTTTCTCCCTCAAGCTTGAATAATATCAATCGGACCCTACTCTCATTTGCAACCAATTCCACATTTATGAAACGCAGAACATTTCTCAAGACAACCCTCGGTGCCGGCGTGGCTGGCGCGGTGACTCCCAATCTTTTGCTTGGCGCGGCCAAGGATAAGCCCAACGAAAAACTCAATATCGGAATCATCGGCGCGGGTGGTCGCGGACGATCCAACACGGGCGGGGTGGCCTCGGAAAACATCGTGGCACTGTGCGATGTGAACGGCAAGACGCTCGATGCCGCCAAGCAAAAGTACCCCAAGGCCAAGGCGTATTTTGATTGGCGCAAGTTGCTGGAGGATAAGACCCTCGATGCCGTGGTCGTCAGCACTGCCGATCATTGCCACGCGCTGGCCAGTGTGGCAGCGATGCGCGCGGGCATGCACGTGTATTGCGAAAAACCGCTGGCCCACAGCGTGCACGAGGCGCGCGTGATGCGGGACACCTTTGCCAAGGCCGGCGTGGCCACGCAGATGGGCACGCAAATTCATGCCACCGATAATTATCGGCGCGTCGTCGAGTTAGTACAAAGCGGTGCGATCGGCAATGTCAGCGAGGCGCACGTTTGGTGCAGCCGCACGATCAACCCCATCGGCGCGCCCGTGCTGGAACGCCAGTCGCCGCCGGATTGGTTTCACTGGGATGAATGGCAGGGGCCAGCGCCCGATCGCCATCACAATCAGGGCTATTGGAAGGGAGGAAACCTCAATTGGAATCGCCGCTGGGATTACGGCAACGGCGTGCTCGGCGATATGGGCAGCCACCTCATCGATCTCCCGTGGTGGGCGCTGGACCTCAAGACTCCGACCACCTGCGAGGCGCACGGCCCCAAGGCCGACCCCGTGGCGTGCCCGCCGTGGATGCGCGTCACCTGGGAACACGCCGCACGCAAGGGCAAGGGACCGCATCATGCGCCGGTGAAAGTAGTTTGGTACCACGGCGGCCGCAGCAAGCGCGATCGGCCGCCCATCGATACCGGCATGGACTTGGGCCGATGGTTCAACGGTATCCTTTTCGTGGGCGACAAGGGAATGCTGCTCGCCGATTACGGCAAACGCATTTTATTGCCGGCCAATAAATTCTCCAGCTACAAGGCCCCCAAGCCGTGGATTGCCAAGTCGCGCGGCCATCATCAGGAATGGATTCACGCCGCCAAGACCGGAGCCTCTACGCTCTGCAATTTCGAATACTCCGGCAGCCTAATCGAGCACAACCTGCTCGGCAGTGTGGCTTATCGCGTTGGCAAAAAACTGCAGTGGGACGCCAAGAACCTCAAGGCTACCAACGCCCCCGAGGCAGCCCCATTCATCCGCCGCAAGTATCGCAAAGGCTGGACGATTTAGTATCCAAATTGGCGCGCCAAAGCTCACTCATCTTCGCCTGCATCCACCATATCGCCACCAAAATTTGTCATAAAAACTTGGCGTCTTGGCGTCTTGGCGGTTCAATCCCCGGACGATGTTGCTCCACCCAAAACTCATCCACCCGGAAATCAACGCCATCATTGCGATGGCTGGACACAGCTCTAAGATTCTCATCGCCGATGGCAATTACCCTGCCTCATCCGCAATGGGTCCGCGCGCGGAATTGGTTTCGCTGAACCTGATGCCCGGCGTTGTAACCTGCACGCAGGTGCTTGAAGCGCTGCTCAGTGCCGTGCCCATCGAGACGGTCAACACAATGGGCATTCCGCCGGACGATCCCTTTGCCGACCACGGCCCGCCGGAAGCGTGGGGCGAATACGAAAAGCTGCTGTCCGCCGCCGGGCTGGACCTCAAGCTCGAGCCGATCCCGCGCTGGGATTTTTATGAGGCCGTGCGCTCGGAGGATCACATCCTAACCATCCAGACTGCCGACCAGGCACTTTGGGCGAATCTGCTGCTCACCGTGGGCGTCCGAACTCCTGACCAATGAAACATATCCTTCTTTGCCTGATTGCCTCTGCCGCGCTGACCCTGCATGCCGCCACGCGCCCGAACATTCTGTTGCTCACGGTCGATGATATGAGCTGCGATTCCGTTGGCGTGTATGGCTGCAAACTGCCCGGCACCACGCCGAATATGGACCGGCTCGCCGCGCAGAGCCTGCGCTTTGCCCACGCCCACACCACCGTGGGAAACTGCATGCCCTGCCGCAACGTAATGCTTTCCGGCCTCTACTCGCACAACAACAAGGTGGAGGGTTTTTATCAGGTCAAAAACCCCGGCTGGCCGCACCTCGTCGACCTCATGAAAAGCGCCGGCTACTTCACCGGCATCCGTGGCAAGGTGAGCCACTCCGCGCCCTACCAACCTTACGCGTGGGATGCCGATCTGACCACGCTGCCCGACGGCTCCAAGTCGCACCTCAAGGACGTGCAATCCTACGGCACCGCCACCGCCGCCGGCATCGCGCGCGCCAAGGCGGCCAAGAAACCTTTCTGCCTCGCGATCAACATTTCCGACCCGCACAAGCCATTCTGGAAAGGGCCGAATGATCCGCATAAACCCTCGCGCATTTTCTCCGCCGCCGAGGTGCCCATTCCCGGCTTTCTGTTTGATGACCCCGCCGTGCGTGCGGAGCTGGCGCTTTATTACACCAGCGTGCGCCGCGCCGATGATGCCGTGGGCGCCGTGCTCAAGGCGTTGGAGGAAAGCGGCGAGGCGGGCAACACCGTGGTGATGTTCATGTCCGATCACGGGATGCCGTTGCCCTTTGCCAAGACGCAACTCTACCATCACAGCACACACACGCCGTGGATGGTCCGCTGGCCGGGCGTCACCCAAGCCGGCAGCGTGGATCGGCGGCACATGATTTCCGCTGTCGATTTCCTGCCCACCGTGCTCGACATCACGGGCATCCCACACCCCAAGCGCCTCGATGGCCGATCCTATCTGCCCCTGCTCAAGGGCGGCAAACAGGATGGACGCGACCACGTCATCAAGGAATACAACGAGAACGCCGGCCGCTCGCGCGATCCAATGCGCGCGGTGCAAACCAAGCGCTTCCTCTACCTCTTCAACCCGTGGTCCAACGGCACGCGCGTGTTCGCCACCGCCACCACCGGCACCGTCACCTACCGCCGATTGGCCGCGCTGGCTTCGTCCGACAAAAAACTCGCCGCTCGCCTCGATCTCTACAAGCACCGCGTGCCCGAGGAACTTTACGACGTCGTCAAGGATCCCGATTGCCTCCACAACCTCATCGATTCACCCAAGCATCAGGCTGATCTCAAAAAACTCCACGCCACCCTCGCTGACTGGATGGTGCAATCTAAAGACCCCATGCTCGAAGCCTTCCGCAAGCGCGAGGACAAGGCCTTCGTCGAGGCCTACGTGCAGCAACTGGAAAAAGAAGCCGGCGAACGACGCCGCAATAATCGGCCCAACAAAAAACCAAAGAACAAAAAACCAGCCAAGGGGAAAAAATGAACAAGCCCCAGTTCATCTCCGCCGTTGTCGCCTTAAGTTTGTTTGCTGGCGTTTTGGACGGGAACACGGCTGATCCAAGGCGGGAGGGGGAACGGCTATTTGCGCTGAAGGTGAAACGGATTTTGAGCGCCAAATGTTTTTCCTGCCACGGAGCCGAGCCGGGCAAAATCAAGGGCGAGCTAAACCTGACCACGCGCCACGGCCTGCTCAAGGGCGGCGAAAGTGAGTCGCCGGGCTTTGTGCCGGGGAAGCCGGAAGAGAGCCTCATTGTTCAAGCCGTTGAACGGCAAGACAAAGATCTCGCAATGCCGCCCAAGGCAAACGACAAGTTGAGTGCTGCACAAATCGCAACCCTCAAGCGATGGATCGCGCTGGGCGCGCCGTGGCCGGATGCCAAGACTCAGGCGCGATACATCGCCGAGGAACGCGGCAAGTTGCGTACGGACGAGGGCGTGCTGGTGAAAACCAGTGGCGGATTGTCCAATGACTGGACGTACCGGCGCTATCAGGACGAAAATCTCTGGGCCTATCAACCCATCCAGCGCCCGGGCATCCCCAAAACCAAAAAAGCAAACCCCATCGACGCATTCATCGCATCGCGAACGCCCAAGGGCTTGAAGCCCGCGCCCTTGGCCGACCGCCGCACGCTCATTCGGCGCGTGACCTTTGATCTCACCGGCCTGCCGCCCACGCCGGCGGAGGTGGATGCCTTTGTGGCAGACAAAAAACCCAACGCCTACGGACGCCTCATCGATCGGCTGCTGGCTTCGCCGCATTACGGCGAACAGGCCGCGCGACATTGGCTGGACGTGGTGCGCTATGCCGACAGCAGCGGCTTTGCCAACGACTTTGAACGGCCCCACGCGTGGCGTTATCGAGATTATGTAATCCGCGCTTTTAATTCAGACAAGCCGTACGACCGCTTTGTGCGCGAGCAGATTGCCGGCGATGAGATGGAACCGCGCCGCACTGAAAACCTCATCGCCGCCGGTTTCCTTCGGATGGGGCCGTGGGAGCAAACAGGCATGGCGGTGGCGCGCGTGACGCGTCAGTTTTTCCTCGATGACGTCACCGATGCAGTTGGCCAGGTCTTCCTCGGCCACGCGCTGCAGTGCGCGCGTTGTCACGATCACAAGTTCGACCCCATTCCCACGCGCGATTATTACTCAATGCAGGCGGTGTTTGCGCGGACGCAGTTTGCCGAGATGAACGCGAAGTTTTTGCCGCAGGAAAATATCGGTGACATTGTAGCACACAAAAAATATCACGAACAACGCCATACCGAAAACCAGCGCATGCTCGCCGCGCTGCCCAAGGAGCGGGTGACACCCAATGACTTCGGCCGCGAACGCCTTGGCCGAAAATGGGCCGTGCTGTTCAACTGGGGGCGCGACCGATACGAGCCCATTGCTTACACCGTGTACAATGGCAAGACGCGACTGGAACGCAATGTCAATCGCCGCCGCCAACGCCCGGCGGATCCCATGAAACTGGGCACGCTCGAAAAGACGTCCATCCTCACCGGTGGCGATTTGTTTTCGCCCACAGCCCCCGTCCAGCCCGGCGCATTAACCGCGTTTGGTCTCGAGGTAAAATTTCCCGCCACCATACATGGGCGTCGCACCGCGTTGGTTAACTGGATAGTGCATCCGAACAATCCGCTGACTGCGCGCGTGATGGTTAATCGCATTTGGCAGCAACACTTCGGGCGCGGGTTGGTGGGCAATCCCAACAACTTCGGTGCCACCGGTAAAAAGCCAACTCATCCGCAATTGCTCGACTGGTTGTCTGCGGAATTCATCGCCAAAAAATGGTCCGTCAAAAAACTGCACCGACTGATTCTGTTTTCCGAAGCATACCGCCGCGCCAGCACGCATCCGGATTACAAACAATTCATTCGACTGGATCCTGCCGGCACCAGCTATGCCGTATACCGGCCGCGCCGCTTGGCTGCTGAGGAATTGAGGGACGCGATGCTGGCAGTAACAGGTGAACTGAACCGCAAGCCCGGTGGTCTGCCTGCGCGACCGGACATCAATCTCGAGGCCGCCCTGCAGCCGCGAATGATAATGGGCACCTTTGCCCCCAGCTACGTGCCCGACCCACTGCCCGCCCAGCGCAACCGGCGTACGATCTACGCCCTCAAACTGCGTGGCCAACGCGATCCGTTCATGACCACCTTCAATCAGCCTGGCCCGGACAAATCCT
>CAZJRV010000180.1:0-5938 GCA_964548235.1 uncultured Verrucomicrobiota bacterium | reverse complement strand
CAAAGTCATTAGCGATTTGCTCACCGAAAGCATCCAGTACAGCCTCGAGCATCGCCCCGAGGCTGTCGCCCACGCGCTGCAATACGCGCGCGACATGGGCATGGAGTTGGCCGATCAATTCGTGGGCATGTACGTCAACCACTGGACGCTCGACTACGGCGACCAAGGCCGCGATACCATCCGGCGTTTTCTCGGCCAAGCGCACGAGGCGGGATTGATCGATCACCGACCGGAATTGGAATTTGTGGAGTGATGAAATACCGCCGCTTTGGCAAAACGGATTTGGAGATGCCGATTTTTTCCTGCGGTGGGATGCGGTACCAGCATAAGTGGGATGATATTGAGTGGAGCGAGGTGCCGGCGGACGGCCAGAAAAATCTCGAAGCCACAATTCAGCGCGCCATCGATGTCGGCATCAATCACATTGAGACCGCGCGCGGTTATGGCTCATCGGAAATGCAACTCGGGCCGGTGCTCAAGAAACTACCGCGCAAAAAAATCATCGTCCAAACCAAAGTGGCGCCCTCGACCAATCCACGCGAGTTTCTCGATACCTTCAATAAATCGATGGACTATTTGCAACTCGATCACGTGGATTTGCTTTCGCTGCATGGCATCAACAACCGGGAAATCCTCGACTGGTCACTCGGCCCCACCGGCTGCGTCGCCGCGGCGCGCTGGCTGCAAAAGGAAGGCCGCGTGCGGCACGTAGGCTTTTCCACCCACGCCACCACGGATTTAATTTTGAAAGCCATCGAGAGTGACGTCTTCGATTACATCAATCTCCATTGGTATTTCGTCAACGACCTCAACTGGCCGGCCATCAAAGCGGCGGCCGCGCGGGACATGGGCGTCTTCATCATCAGCCCCAACGACAAGGGTGGCAAGCTCTACGCGCCCCCGCCCAAGCTGACCGAGCTGTGCGCGCCATTGCACCCGATGCAGTTTAATGACCTTTATTGTTTGAACCGTTCGGAGGTTCACACGTTGAGCTGCGGCGCGGCCAAGCCGGGCGATTTCGACTGCCACCTCGACGCGTTGGAATTTTATGACGCAATTCCTGCCACCCTCGACCCCATCGAGGAACGCCTGCGCGCAGCACTGGAAGAAGCCCACGGCGCGGATTGGTGCGCGCGCTGGCCCGAGGGGCTGCCGCATTACGTGGACGTGCCGGGCGAATTGAACCTCACTGAAATCCTCCGCCTATGGACGTTTGCCAAAGGGCTGGATTTGGTGGATTGGGGTAAGATGCGCTACAACCTGCTCGGCCAAGGCGACCATTGGTTTCCGGGGAAACATGTGGGAAAATTGAAGTCAAACGGCTTGGGCGAGGTGCTGCGTGAGAGTCAGTTTGCCGATCGTATCCCGGGCATTCTCGCCGAGGCCCACGCATTGCTGCACGACGCGGAGCAGAAACGCCAAAGTGAATCGGAGTAAATACAGATTGAAAATGGTTGAACCCGAGTGGATTTGGGGTACGTTCACAGCCATGAGGATTGCCGGGGTTGCACGATGCGCGGCCGCACTGCTGCTGGTCGGCTGCGGGGGTGGAGATGATCGACCTGAAATCAGCACCACCAAGTTCAACCAGAGCACTGCCGCCGCGCCCACCAACGCCGCGCCGTCCACCGCAGTTGCGCCAACGGATCTTGGCATTCTCAAGTTTGTGCGCCGCACCAATGTCACCACTGTGGTAACTTCCGAGGCCACATTCGTGGCCACCAATGTTGTTCTCGTTTATTTCAAGAACAAGGAAGACTTTCAGAACAAGAAAGGCTACACCGGCCCGACGGCAACGCAAACGGCGGACGGCACGCAGTTTCATATTCTCCTGCAGGATGGGGTGCGGCACGGGATGTGCCAGATCAACTATCGCAGCGGCAAGACCAAGTACCGGGTGAATTACGAAAAGGGCCTGAAGAATGGCTGGTCACTCGGTTGGTACGAGACGGGCAAGCGGCGAAGCCGTGCCTATTACACAAACAATTTTCGCGCAGGCCCGTGGTTTACCTATCACCCCAACGGTATGACCAACACCGTGGTGGTGTATTCGCCCAAGAAATTGGGCACCGTACTGCGGCGGGCAGCGTTTGATCCTTTGGGCAAACCGTTGGTGGGCCGGACTTATTCCTGGGAAATTGGGGGCACAAATCCTGCCAAACAAATTACAGGATACCGAGGCAAACAGCCGCAGGTTTTGATCGGGGTGTTTGGCGACCCGGACCAAAAGACCGGCAGCCTGTGGATCTACCGAGGGCTGCGAATCCGGGATATGCAAGCGCGCATGATCCGGCGCACCGTGCGGTTCACGGTGGAGAACAATGCGGTGACTGCTGTGGAAGTGTTGCCCTAGCGGCCCTGCTTGCGAACGCGCTATTTCTTCTTGGGCGCGGCGACCTTGCCCGGATCATTCACATTCAACTGCGCAATCACTTTGGTGGTGATGTCCAGGTCGGCGGAGGAGTACAGGAGGGCTTTGGAATCCACCACAGCGGTGAAACCATTTTTCTTGGCCTGTGCGGCAATCACACTGCGGATTTCCTCGCGGATTTTTTCAAATGCCTTGCGGCGTTTCATATCAAGATCCTTTTGCTGCGCGGCCTTCCAATTGTTCAGCACGCCGGCATTTTGCTCAAATATCCGCTGCTTGGTCGCAAATTGCTCATTGCGTCGAGCGCGTTCGGCCTGTCCAAGGTTGGGAGCCTTCCGCATTTTGTCCATGTTCTGCAATTCCTTCAACAAATCAGACTGCTTTTTGTCCTCCGTTTTGACGCGTTCATTCACCGCGTCCACTTCCTTCTTGAGACGCTTTTCCTCCACGCCGGTGCGCCAATAATCCTTGAAGGTTTTTTCGACGTTGATGGTGGCCAAGCGCGGCTCCGCTGCGGTGGCGCGACCGGGCAGCAGGATGGCAGTGGCCAGGAACAGAAGGGGGAGTGTGTTTTTCATGAATCTCTGTGTACCTTACATTAGAATCGGGCAGTGTAGCCAAAATTCACATTGATGTTGCCGCCATCGTCGTTGTAGCCATCGCCGGTGATGGGGAAGGCGTAGTCGAGCCGCAACGGGCCAAGGAATGGGATTTGCAGGCGAAGACCCACGCCCCAGTCATCGTTGTAATTGCCAAGATCGAAATCGTAGGCGCTCTTGTTCACTGCGCCGATGTCATAAAATGTGGCAACCCGGAGGAAATCCCACGGGGTGGGGATGCTGTATTCGAGGGAAGCGTGAGCCATGGTATCGCCCCGAAGATAGTCGTTCTGGTCGCCGCGTGGGCCCACCTCGTTGAAATCAAACCCACGCAGGTTTCGGGAGCCGCCCAAGTGATGCCGGTAAAGAAAGGGAACCTTTTCGCTGCTGTCGAAACTATCCACCACAGCAGTTTGGCCGCGCAGCTCCAGGATGTGGCCCTCTCGCAGGCCCTTGAAATACCACGAACTCTTGAGGTGAAACCCGTAGAAAGGTTTTTCACTGCCCATCACGCTGGGGGCCACCAGCAGATCCAGCGTGGTGCGCTGGCCGCGGTTGGGCAGTTCACCTCCGCCCCGGGTGTCATAGGCGAGGCGGCCGCCCAACAGTGACACGAGGTTGTTCCCGGATTCGTTTTTCAGCTCAGTAGAGGCATCTGCGGCGAGGTCTACGATGCCGACGCTCTCGAGGGTATAATAAATCTTGCCGCGCAAAAAGTCGTTGCCCAGCAGGGTGCGCTCGAGGCCGGCGGTAAAGCCAGTCTGGTCCACATCAAACTTGGTGCTGTAGTAGGACATTTCTTCGGCATATAGGGAGGTGGTAAACTTAAGCTTGCGGTCGAGCAGCCAAGGTTCTTCGAAATCCAGCCGATAGTTATTATACTTGCCGCCGGCGACAGTCTTGAGCCGGACTTTTTGGCCGCCACCCTGCAACAAGTGGGGGCGCCGCCAGCGTTTGATGTCAAAATTATCCTGCCCCATCACCAACTGGGCAAATGCGCCCGAATCGGTGCTGAACCCGCCGCCCAATATGAAGCTGCCGGTATTTTTCTCGCGCACTGCCACCACGAGATCGTCGGAGAGAGTCTCGCCGGGGTTGGCCCCTTGGCGGGCATCGGGGCCGCCACGGGCGAAGGCACGCACGCTGTCGAAAATCTGCATACCCTCAATGCGACGGCGGCTTCGTTCCACACGCCCCATGTCAAATCGTTCACCGGAGGAAATGGCCAGTTCGCGACGGATGACAAAGTCCTTGGTTTTTTCGTTGCCCTCGATTTGCACGAGCTCGAGGTTGAAGGGATTGCCCTCGAACACCTCGAAGACGAGATTGATGCGATCGGTGCCCAGCACCGGCTCGCGGCGCACCCGCAGCACTTGGGCATTAATGTGCGACTTGCGGCCGTAGCGGTTTTTAATGGCGCGCAGGTCGGATTTGGGGCCGCTGCGCAGCAGGCTCTCAGGTGTGTACACTTCGCCCTCACGCATTCGGATGAATGACATGAGGGTGAGCTTTGGGATCACCGGCTTGAAATCTGGGTTGTCCGCGCCATCCTCCCCGGCGTCCATTCGGGTGGTTTTTTGCTCCAGCCGGTTCAGCCAGTAATACTCAATATCCACCGTCCCCACTCGATACAATCGGCCCTCGGTGATCTTGAAGGTGAGGTCCACGTATGAGGCATCATCAAGGTAATCTTCCAGATCATCCTCGGCGTCCTCCACCACATCCTCCTGGTCGTCCACCTGATCCTCCAGCAAATCCAGCCGGTCTTCATCGGTTGCATCGCCTTTTTTCTCCTCATCCATCAGGGCCCCCTCCAGCTTTGCCAGGGCCTCCCGGGCTTGGTTGAGGGTCTTGATGAGCTGCTGATAGTCGTCACTGGCCAGCACATTATCGGCCGTTTGAACCACTTCCACACCGGCATCAAGATAGCCCTGATTGCGGTAAAACGATTCCAGTCGTTCCACATCCGCCTCCAGTTCCAGCGGCCGGATGCGGCCGTCATTGGTGAACCAGCTGATGGGGTTGTACCAGCGCCGTCGTTCGCGGGTTTTCACAAAGTCCAACAATTCGTCGGTTTCAAAATTCTCGTTACCCTCGAAGTTCAGGTTTTCGATCCGGAAGGTCTCGCCCTCGGTGATGTAATACTCCACCGCACCCGTCATCTTGCCATCCCGAATCTCGGCGGCGCTGGTGACGGTGACCGGATAGTGGCCCTTCTCCACGTAATGCTCGCGCAAGGCCCGGGCGTCGGCTTGCCGCTGGGTGTCGCTGTAGCGTCCGCCGGGGCGAAGGGTGATCTTTTTGAACAGGGCCTTTTCCTTGAATGACAGTGAGGCCGCCGTCAGCGTGGTGCCATCGGGCCGCCGAAGAAACAGATCCACCGTCGTCACCCTAGGATAGACCACGGCAATGTAGTCGAGTTTCAGCTTGCCATCCACCACGGAAGCTTCCACGCGCACATTGTGGAACCGGCCGGTTTTCATCAGGTTCAGCAGGTCTGGGTTAGTCATGCCGGGGCGAAACTGATCGCCGGGTCGCACGCGAATGTGATTGCGCACGTAGGCCTCGGTGACATCCGGCGCGCCGCTGCCAAGGCTGGTGAGGGAAACCTTCACCTCGCCCACCACTCGAACGGGCTGCGCCGACAACCGGGGCGCGGCCCAAGGCAGGGCCAGTGCTATCAAGATCCAAATGCTATTCTTCATGCGGCACATCGTTGTCGCTAATTCCAGCGGCGGGTTCAAAGCGTGTGTACGCCTTGAGAAAGGTAAACGGAATATCGCCGGTGGGCCCGTTGCGCTGCTTGGCAATCAACAGGTTGACCGGCAACCCTTCACTTTCACTCTCGCCCGCGCCTTCGGCTTCCTCATCCTGCGCAACTTTGTAGAGCAGGCCCACCAGGTCGGCGTCCTGTTCAATCGCGCCGGATTCGCGAAGATCCGACAGGCGCGGTTTGCGGTTTTTCTCC
>CAZJRV010000179.1:0-5968 GCA_964548235.1 uncultured Verrucomicrobiota bacterium | reverse complement strand
ATGTTCACCTTGCGTTTAGCCATGTTGCGCAGCGAAGGCGTGGGGCGAGGCGGATCTTTGACATTGAGTTTGTGTAGCTTAAGGTCAGTGAACTTCTCCGGCGCATGGCAGGTGACACAGTTGCCGTTGCTCACCTTAGCGTCGGTGCTTAGGAATGTCTTGTAACCGAGGTACGCCTCTCGCGTCATACCCTGCGGCAGCTTAATGAGAATGCGCCCTTCCTGATTAGCCAGTCGACTGTAAACCCGCGCAGTGAAATCAAAAATCTCCTCATCATGATCCGCCTTGGCGGGGATGCGGTTTACGTAAATAAATGCGTCGTACGGAGCCCGCTCCTTGGTATCCAGTCGATGAATTTTGGTTTTTTGCTCGATGGATTTGTCATCCGCCCGAAGGGTTCCCAAAAAACAGCCGATTCCACAGGAAAGAAGGGCAATTTTCGTTGTCCATTTGCCAATCATACGTCTCGCTATTATATATACGATGCAGTCAAAATGTTACATTTCATTATGAGGAAATTATTTTCCGAAGAAAAGTTCGTAACGTTCGTGCGTCTCGGGCCGTATCTGGTTGGATCGGCTATGTCTCTAGCCTAGCATGAGGCATGCCCAGTATGGTTATGAGTTTGTCCGATGAGTTTATCTTTGATCTGACACGGTGTCAGCAGCGGTTGTATGGCTATATCTTCCGCCGCTTGGTCAATCGCGATCAGGCGATGGAGGTACTGCAGCAAACCAACCTTGTGCTTTGTCGCAAAGCCGGTGACTTCGAGCCGGGCACGAACTTCAACGCCTGGGCGGTCACTGTGGCACACTACCAGATCTTGTCCTATCGCAAAACCCTCGCGCGCGACCGACTGGTTTTCACGGAGGAAGTGCTCGCTGCCGTCGACGAGAGTGAACCAGAAAAAGAAATGCGCGAGGGCATTTTGAATCACCTGCGTTATTGCCTGAAGAAAATGTCGAACGACAACCAGCGCCTGATAAAGCTGCGCTATGAGCGCGGACTGGCGATGAAACAATTGGCTCGTGAAATCGGGAAGGCGGAGGCTGCTGTGCGAGTAAAACTGCACCGCCTCCGCCGTGGACTTCGCGATTGCGTGGAAATCTGTTTGCAGGAGAAAAAAGTATGAGCGAGAAAAACGAACCTTGGCGTGAGGAACTGGACACGCTGCTGAACCGACTGGTCGATGGCGAGTTGACCGCGGCCGAGACCGAGCGGCTCAACGACCTCCTCCGCAATGAGCCGGAGGCGCGCGATGAATATCACGCGTTTATGGATGTCCACGAGGCACTGGGTGAACAGCTCGCGATGTCGGACTTCACCGCGATGGACAAGGTCATCATCCCGCAACCGCAGCCATCCTACGCGCGCCCCCTATTGGCTATGGCGGCGCTGGTGATGATCGGTTTTTTCATCCATGCGCTCGTGACGCAACCGCCCGCGCAGCAACCCTCGCCGCGGGCCGTGGCTCCCAAGCCCATCGCCACCATTAAGGCACTGAGTGGTTCGTTGATATACACTGGCGACCGCGGCGTTGTGCGCAAAGACCTCAAGGAGGGAGATTCTCTACAGGGCGGCACCATTGAGGGTATGACGCCCGACGCATGGTTTCAATTGGAGTTTTCCGATCGATCTACAGTCATGATTTCCGGGGTTTCTATACTTACCTTCTCTGATGAAGGTCAAAAAATACTGCGCCTTAAGGAGGGCGGATTTTCTGCAAATGTGAACCCACAGCCTGAGGGCAAACCCCTGCTCGTTTTGACTCGTACCGCTCTCTTTGAAGTAATTGGTACGCGATTTAGCGTGGATGCTGGAGCTGCTGCAGCGACACTTACCGTGAATGAGGGGCGCGTGAAAGCTACACGCTTGAGTGACAGCAAATCGGTGGAAGTGACTGCGCAACATCGTGTGGTGGCTTCTCAGAATTATGAGTTGATTCCAGAACGCCTGCCTGATTCGGTGTTCAATTGGCAAAGTCAATTTGAGAAAGGTAAAAAAGCGGGGAATGGGGACTGGGTTCCAGCACAAGGCAGTGAACCGTCTCACCTTAAAGCGATACCCTATACTATTAATGCTAAGTTAGATCCGCAGCAGAGAACGCTCTATACTATCTCAACTAGAGTTACTCAGAAAGATAGTCCGTCTGTGATTCTATCACCCGACTCGAGAATTCGTGTGCAAGGTAAAATAGATATTCCTCACGCAATCTGGTTTGGCGTGACTTTACGCAGGTCGGATGGCGGTTTTGCCGGGCACTTTCAGATTACTGTGCCAGCTGAGCGGTTTCGGGCCGGAGAAACTTTTGATGTTACTCTGAACCCTGAAGAGTATCACTTGGATCCTTCATTGAAGAAATGGGCTTCGGATTTGGCAAAAGATCCATTTAATCTTACGATAGGCTCAATTTGGTGTCATTCACTTTGGGATCCTGTTGGCCTAAAGGTCTACAAAATGGAAGTCGTGTCCGGTGAGAAATGAAGCATAATCTGTTTAATGAATTTTTGGATCTAGCCTTAGTCACATTGAAAAGAAAAATGCAAAATCAAGCGATCGGCTCCAGAAATGGATTTGCTAAATCGAAACTGGTCGGCTTGCTGGCCTTGGCCGGTTTGATGGGCATAGTTGTTTGGGGGTTCAAGTACTTCTTAGCCAATGAAGAAGACAAGGTTCGTCAGGAAAAATACTGGAACGCTGAGAAGTCAGATTTTCTGGTGACAGTGAAACTCACTGGCAGATTGGCTTCCACCGATGTGCTAGAAATCAAGTGTCAATTAGAAGGAAGCACAACGATCGAGTCGATCGTGGAGGAAGGCACCGAGGTGACGGGCCCGGTTCGATACTCCATTCAGGCCGGCGATACGCTGGAGTCCATCGCAAAGTATCACGGGAAAGATCAGCTCTCCATCCGTATGCTTAATGCCGAGGAAGTAATCGATTGGGCCAACTTATCTGAAGGACACACAATCATGATCCCTGGAGATCTTCTGGTAGAATTGGATCCACTCAATCTCAAGGAGCGGATTAATCAGGCGGAGATCGTTGTGGAGAAGTCGGAAAATGCTCTTCTCCGCCTGGAGGGAAATCTCAGAGCTATGGAGCTCGCTGCAGCGTTGGCCCTAAAGGTTGCAAAGAACAACCATAAACTGGCGATTATGGCGCAGGAGAAGCTGATAAACAGCACTATTAAGAATCGGATTAAATCTGACAGAGGCAGTATCACTAACCTTGCCAATCAGGTGGAGCGCTCAAAGGAGCAGATGGCAATCTCCGAGGCAAAACTCAAGTGGCTCAAGGAGTTGGAGGAAAAAAAATTCCTTTCCAAAATGTCTCTCCGCGAGGAGGAGCTGAAGCTAGCCAAGGAAAAAAATAATGTCCAGAACCTGCGGCACCAAATTGCGCTGGCCGAAGATTTAATGGAAGCTTATCTGAAGTACGATCAGGTTTCTCTTCTGAACGAGAAGAAGTTAGCAGTAGATGAGGCTTCAGTCAAAATCGAGAGGACAAAGGTCAAAAACATTGCGGACTTGAGAGACGCTAATTCGACTATTGCGACCCAGAAAAAAACCTTAGATCTAGAAAAAGAAAGGCTGGAAGACCTTAAAGAACAGATGGCATCCACAAAAATTTATGCGCCTTCAGGTGGTACCGTTGTTTATTTTTCTGAGAGCTACAAAGAGTATGGGCCCATTATGGACGGCGCCAGAGTGCATCGAGGTCGCAATCTTATTAAGTTGCCCAAAACAAAATCCCTGAAAGTTGAGCTCAATGTGCCACAAGCCAAGCGTGCGCAACTAAAGCGCGGCATGAAGGCGTGGGTGCGCGTGGAGGCAGTGACACTGCCGGGGACACTTTCTGTTCTGGGCACTAACGTTGATACGAATCGGCGTGGACACACAGAAAAATCTTATTATAAAGGAGAGGTTGTCATTGAGAGTAATAATTTTCCGGATGCAGTTTCTGAAGGCATGACCGTTACTGTGGAGATTAAAGTTGTTAATCTAGAGGGTGAGAATCAACGGATCAAGGTTCCAAATCAATGTGTGACTACTCGTATGATCGGTGAAGATACCACTCAAACTGGCTGCTATGTGTTGGACCCCGTCAGCAAGAAGCACGCGTGGCGTCCTGTGACCATTGAGTATAGCGATGCAAACTTTATTGCAATCAAGGAAGAGCCTGCGCCGGGATACGGTCTTCGGGAAGGCGAGTTGGTTCATCTGTCACCATTGACTGAAGCCGGGAACCTAAATCTGGAAGAGGCTGTGCTCGACAAGGATAGAGTAAAGTTGGGAGATCCGATTAGTGAGGAAACATTGAGGCTAAGAGAGAGCAAGGACAAGCCGTTGGACTTTGGGCTTAGCAATGCACAGAGAACAAAGTGGACTCTTGCTCGCATTAAAGCAAAGGGAGAAATTGAGGAAGTGATTGAGATGGCCCAAGCTAAAGAGATGAATAATGAAAATGCCAATCTAGCTTTGAGGCAAGCTTTCGAAAATGCGCGTATGGAGGTTCGGAAATTCCTCAACAAAGATCAGCTTGAGAAATACGATGCGTGGATTGCTCCAACTAGGAAAGCTTTTGAAATCAAGGTGAAAGGCTTGTTCTTGCCAGCATCCGGCTTGGACCAGACGACAGGCACGTGACTATTTCATGGCTTCGAAACAGTAACTAAACGTGCACGGCTTCTCCATTTTTCGAATCGCTCAGGTGGGCTTCAAGGGCTTGCTGCTGCACAAGCTGCGCAGTGGTCTTACGATGCTGGGTATGATCATTGGTGTTTGGGCAGTTATTACGCTAGTAGCCATTGGTGAAGGCGCGAGCCGTGATGCGCAGGAAGCGATCAAGTCGTTGGGCGCGCAAAACGTCATTATTCGAAGTATCAGGCCCCCGTCCATGAATGCTCAAATGCAAGGGGATTGGGAGAGCTTTTTTCGTCGCTGGATGGCCATCTATGGGTTGAAAAACTCAGACGCATTTCGCATTCAAAAAACCGTGCCAGGCGTGAAGCGAGTGCTGCCCATTTTGAATAAACGTCTAAATGTAGTGCACGGGGAGCGAGAAGTGGACTGTCAGCTCATCGGCACCTTCCCCTATTATCCTGAATTCACCCAATCCAAAATTGTTTGCGGGCAATTCCTGAATGAAGCTGAAGAGAACGGAAAGGCTTCCTCCTGTGTGATTTCTCTTGAATTGGCTCAGAGGCTGTTTGCTGGTCACAATCCTCTCATGGAAACAATAGAGGTGCGCGGCTATGAATCACGTCAGGTATTTGATGTTAAAGGCGTTCTGGAGGAGCGTGTCAGTGCTGAGAAGTTGCCGCAATCATCCGATGCGATGGGGCACACGATCGCAGCCAACGTATATATTCCGCTGTCTACTTTTAAGTCTTTATATGGTGTTAAGAATGTTGATCGTAGTGTTGGCAGGCTTAAATTAGAGAACGTGGAGCTGTCAGAAATTCGCGTGGAATTCGAATCTGTTGAGGAGGTGATCCCTTCATTGCCACAGCTTACTGAAGCGCTGCAAGCAGGCCGGGCCGAGAGGGATTTTGAAATAGTGGTTCCCATTAAAGAGCTTAACGCACTCAAGGCGCAAAAGTCGCGTGATACCCGTATGCTGCTTTACATTGCTTGCATTTCTTTATTAGTCGGCGGGGTTGGAATTATGAACATCATGTTAGCCACTGTCACTGAACGCACTCAGGAGATTGGGGTTCGTCGCGCTCTGGGAGCCAAGCGAACTGACATTACTATTCAGTTTTTGGTTGAGGCACTTATACTGTGTGTGCTCGGAGGTTCTATCGGTGTTTTAGGGGGCTGTGGATTCGCTCTTTTCCGGCATAACATTCTACACACAACAACTATTGTCACCGAATGGTCGCTGGTAATTGCTTTCGGTCTTTCGGTAGCAGTAGGACTTGTGTTTGGCCTATATCCAGCACGACGAGCCGCAAACTTGGATC
>CAZJRV010000178.1:0-5973 GCA_964548235.1 uncultured Verrucomicrobiota bacterium | reverse complement strand
TTAGGCGCAGCGCGGGAGCCATTGGCTCGTCACTCGCGCCCAGGTTTTTTGCCAAATGCAGATACTGATGAATGTGATGGGCGCGGGCGGGATATTTTTCGGGCGGGAGATCGTTGGTGATGGGGTTTTCGATATCCAATGGCCGGCGTTTATGCATTGGCACGGCGGGCGGGGGGGGGGCATCTGAGTCGGTGAGAAACCACTTGCGCCAGCGGCTGACGTAGCCGATGCGGCGGGGGATGCGCGCGTGCCAGCACTCGAGCGCGCTGCGCGGGGAATTTGGCAGGATGAGCGCGGTGTCGAAATCATGCTTGCGCAGACGTTGGCCGATGGTGAAGGGCGATTCGCTTTTGGCGAAGGTGAGGACAGCGTCGAAGTGCTCGGTGCCGTCCCAAAGGCCGGCGAGTTTTTCATGCGTAAGCAGGGTGAAGTGTGCTTCGGGGTGCGCTTCACGCAATCGATCGATGGCGGGCAAGGTCATGATGGCGTCACCCAGCCAGTTGACGCCGCGGATGAGAATTTTTTGTGGCGGGCTCATTTTGATTTGGAGCGGGGTTTCCAGCGGTTGTGCACCCAGAACCAGTTGGCGGGGTCGCGGCGGATGTAATCTTCCTGCGCGGTAATGATGTCGCGGGTGATGGTTTCAGTGCTACGGTGCTTGCCGTTTTCGCGCAATGGGATTTCCTCGCCGAGTTCCAGTTTCCATCGGCCAAGGCCGGTGCGAAAACAGGCAGATGGAAACAGGCGGCATCCGTAACGCTTAGCCATCACGGCGGGGGCGGCGCTGACGGAAGCCTCGCGGCCAAACACCGGAAGCCGCAACCCGCCATCGCCTGCGTGCTGATCGGCGAGCAATCCCAGCAGAATGGAGGATCGCTTCATCGTTTCCTTGAGTTGCGGGCCTTCGTCGCGGCGTTCAAAATAAAGGCAGCCGGATGCCTCGCGCAAGTCGAGCATCAGCTGGGTCAGCTTGCGCTGACGCAGTCCGCGATAGGTGGTGACGACTTGGCCGGATGGCACAACAAGTTTCATCCAGGCAAACAGTTCAAAATTTCCAAAATGCCCAACGGCAAGCAGAATGCGTTCGTTTGGATTGGCTTGAAGGATTTTTTCCAACTGCAGGTAGCCTTCAATCTCAAGGATTTCAGAAATGGCCTTGGCCCGCATACTGCCAGTTTTGAGGATGCTTAGATAAGTCTCGCCGAGGCGCCGGAAATTCTCCTTCGCCAATTCGTGGATTTCATTTTTTGTTTTTTCCGGAAAACTGGCGCCCAGATTTTCCAGCGCCACCAGTCGATGGCGCCGGTCCACGTGCCACGCCAGTGCGCCGGCGCAGCGGCCAAGGCAGGCGAGCCAACGAAGCGGGAGGCATTGGGCGAAGGCCACGAGGGCGCGGGCGAAAATGTAAAGCAGCGTTTCCATTGCGGGGTTAACGGAAACGAATTTTGCGAACGCAGTCGTCGAAATCTTTTGCGCCACTGAGGATTTTAATTTCAACGCGCATGTAAAAAATTGGGAGATCCACTCGGTCGAGTTTGGGGAAGCGCACGGCGTCTTTTTGTGTGGTGATAATGACTTCGGCGCGGCGTTTTTTGGCGCGGTTGATAGTATTGAGCAATTCCTGTTGGTTGAACCGGTGGTGGTCGGCGAAGCGCTTGGTGTAGACCAGCTCGGCACCCTGCTCGGAAAGGCTGTTTTCAAAACTTTCCGGTTGAGCGATGCCGCTGAGTGTGGCGATTTTGCGGCCTTTGAGCCAGCCGATTTCCTCGCGTTGATCCGGGTTGAAGACGTCCTGAAAAAAGAGCGGCCAGTGGACGCACTCGATGATGCCCGCCTGCGGGTTGTGCTTGCGGATACGGGCGCGCAGCGAAGCGGAGTTTCCATTGCTTTTGGTAATGAAAATGGTGTCGGCGCGTTTGAGGTGTTGGATAGGCTCGCGCAGTGTGCCGCGGGGGAGGAGTTGTTCATTGCCAAATGGCTGCTGCGCGTCAATGAGCACAATGTCGCGCCGTCGGCCGGCGAGTTTCCAGTATTGGAAACCGTCATCGAGCAGCAAGGTGTCGCAGCCGAATTTTTCGATTGCATAGCGGCCGGATTTCACCCGGTCTTTGTCCACCAGTACGACGACGTCTTTGAGGTTGGACGCGAGCATGTACGGTTCATCGCCGGCGTCCTCTGAATTGAGCAGCAGATTTTTTGCATCGGAAACCACCCGCGGTGGCGCAGTGTCCTCCTGCAGTAACAGCTTGTTTCGCAGGCGTTGCATGAGGGGCGGGGGCTTGGAGCGGTAACCGCGCGAGAGGATGGCCACCTTGCGGCCGTGGTCCTGCAGCACGCGCGCGAATTTTTCAACCACCGGAGTTTTGCCCGTGCCGCCCACGGTGAGGTTGCCCACGGTGATGACCTGCACGCCGAGGGGGTGGTCGCGTATGATGCGCGCCTCGTACAGCCAGCGGCGGCCTTTCACACCGATGAGGAAAACCTTGGAGAGACAGAAAAGCAGGCCGCGCAAAGCCGTGGCGCGTTTGCCGCGGCGCTCGTTGAAAATCACCTCCAGCGCGAAGGTTTCAAATTGTTCCTGCCAGGCACGGAGCGTCTCGCGCATTGGGGGGAGTGTGCCGGAGAATCAAGCGCGCTTCAAGCCAACGAAAGGTTAAGCAGCAGCCCGGTTTGGGGCAGTGGATTCGGGCGGAGTGGCCGATGGGCCTCCGGGCTCTGTGTTTGGCCGAGGGGGGCGCGGACCGTTGGTGCGCGGCGGCCCGGGGCGGGGATGGGCAGGTCGCCCGGCACCGGGCCGACCGGGTTCGGGGTTGATTCGGAAGTGCGGCAGCCGGTCGAATGTCCTCGCTTGTTCGGGAGTGAGGAGGGCCCGAATTTCTTCCCGCACGCGCTTGTCTTCGGCGATAATCCGCTCGCGAAAGGGTTTGCCGAATTCGCGCACGCGGTCGTGGCCTGCCTTGCGGATTTTGCGCAATTGCGTTTTTTGTTCGTCGGTGAGCTTGAGGTGATTGTCAAGATATCCGTGTGACCGAAACATCATTGGGCGCGGCGCAGATTGAAACCCATTTGATGAATTTGGCGGTGAAAATTTGCTTTCAGGATGGGGTGGATTCGTCGGCGCGGGTTGTTGGGGTGCATTGCGCAGACTGAGCAAATGTCCCGTGCCCACACCGCTGCCGAAGATCAGCACGGTGGCCAGAATGACCTTCCATTGGTGCATCAGTAATTACTCGCCGTGAGAATCCGGATCGATGGCCAGCATCACGATGCTTTCCAAATCTCCATTTGCCGTGTCCCCGGGGGTTTCGAAACTGGCAATCGCCGGAGCAGCATTGCCTTGCGGGGTGGTGGCACCAGTGCCCTCGGTGGGCGCTTTCATCCACACGGCCACCATCACCAGCACGGCGAGGCAGGGCACAACGGCTTTCCAAAGTGACTGTGACCAAGCCAGCCACGCATCTGTCACGGTGGCGGGGGCTTCCTTGATGTGCGCCATAATGCGCTTTTCGAAGGCGTAGGGTACGCGGTCATCAGCGGGGATTTCCCGCGTTTTGGCCAAAAGCCGGTCTAAAATGTCCTCTATCTTCTTCATCGTTCTATTCTGCAGACGGTTCGTGAACCGGCCCAGTTACAGGTACTTTTCCGGGGCCACGGTGGCAAGAATCTTCTTCATTTTATCGCGCGCCCGATGGGCCCGGACTTTCACGTTGGACTCTGTAAAATCAGTCAATTCAGCGATTTCCTTCACCGTTTTCCGCTCAATATCCAGCATCGTGATGATCATCCGGTCATCCGGTTTCAGCCCTTCCAGCAAGCGATCCACCAATGCCTTGGCGGCGGCTTGGCTGGCTTGCTGGTCGCTGGTGTCCTCCCCCACATTTTCCAGCCAGTCATTCTCTTCATCCGATAAATCCGTCGCGTTCCACTCCCTGTTGCGCTGATGTTTGCGCAAAAAATCGTAACACGTAAACGTCGCCGTTCGCATCAGCCAATGTTCGAATGGTGCGTCACCCCGGTAGCTCGAAAGTTTGCTGTATGCTTTCATGAACACCGTTTGCACGATGTCCTCCACCTCATCCTCGCGCCGCGCATAACGCCGCGCGATCGCAAACACGCGCGGTTGATACTTCACCACCAACGGCTCGAAACTTTCCGGATTGCCTTCCAGCACCTCCGCGATCAGTTCCTTATCCGTTGCACCCGATGCTTCCATCGCGCTTTTGATAACAGAGCCAGCCCTTCAACCCACGAAAAAAGCCACCGGGTTATCCCCGATGGCTGTGGAAATGATTGATTAACTATCGCCCACGCGGGCCACCGCGCTGCGGTCCACGATGTTGCGGACCACGATCACCGCCACGCTGCGGACCACGATGTTGCGGGCCCCGTGGGCCACCGCGTTGTGGGCCGAATTGCTGAGGGCCACGCGGGCCACCCCGCTGAGGGCCGTGGCTTTGAGGGCCACGATGTTGTGGGCCACGCTGGGGTGCGTGTTTCGCTTGAGGGGCCAGTCCTTTGCCGCAATGCGGGCACACGCCGGGTTTGCCATGGGCACCTTGTGGGCCCTTGGATCCGTGAGCCATTCGCAGGCGCGCTTGGATGATTCCCTGCGGCGCATCACGTGATGGGCCTCGCCCATGGCTGTGATGGCCCGAGCGCTGCTGGCTCGCGCGTTTGCGTGCTTCGGCAAACTGTTTGATTCGCTCGGCAATGGCCTTGCGGATGTCATCGCCCGATGGGCGGCGATGTTGGGGACTCCGCCTGTGCGAGGATTGCGATGAACGGGCGGCCTTGGCGCGAGCTTCCTGATATTTTTTAATGCGCTCAGCCCATGCTTTGCGCGCTTGTTCGCCGCGGCTCTTAGCGGCGCGATCGCGAGCTTCCTTGGCTTTGGCTTCCTGATATTTTTTTGCACGCTCGGCCCATGCTTTTTGGGCCTGCTCGCGCGAGGAAGGCTTGCGGGTTTGGGGGCTGCGGCTGCTTCCACGGCTTTGTGGACTTCGGCCTTGAGTCGCTTTGGCGCGAGCTTCCTGATATTTTTTGATGCGCTCGGCCCATGCCTTTTGGGCTTGCTCACGCGAGGAAGGCTTGCGGCTTTGCGAGCTGCGGCTGTCGCCTCGTCTGGAATCTCCATCACGCTTGGAAATTTCAATTCGTTTTTTTGCGGCGGCCATCAGCTTGTCGGCCTGTTCGCGGGTCAACATGCCTTCCTTGACCCCGTAATCCAGCCGGCGTTTGATTGCCTCTGGATCAAGTTGGTTAGATTGCCCACGAAACCCGCTTTGTTCGCGTGAGGAAGGTTGACGACTTTGAGAGCTGCGACCGGTGGAGCTGCGACTGGTTCCACGACTCTGTGGGCTTCGGCTTTGATATGCTTTGGCGCGTTCAGCTTGATAATTTTTGATACGTTCCGCCCACGCTTTCCGGGCTTCTTCGCGGCTGGACGGGCGGTCTCGGTCTTGTGCGTTACTGGAAGTGACGCCCATTCCGGCAGCCAGCAAAATAAGGGTTAGTTTGCTCAATTTCATGATTTCTCTGGTTTTCTCTGTTTTTCTTTGGTTTTGAGGGAAAACTGGAGCGATTCCCGCCTCAACTGATTTGGCAGACGCTTTTTTAAAGCCGGCGTTACAGGAATTTGATGGCGGTTAGTGGCGGTTGGAATTGACACCTGCGTTTTGGCTGCTATTGTTTCCGCCCCGTTGGCCATAATCTATCGGGGCAAACGAATGGTTTGGAGGTGAATTTAGGTTAATGACAGAAATTAAACTGAAAAAAGGCGAACCGGTCGAGCGCGCTCTGCGGCGCATGAAGAAGAAGCTCGATCGCGAGGGCACCATCAAGGAAGTGCGCAATCGGCGCGCCTTTGAGAAGCCCAGCGCGAAGAAGCGCCGCAAAATGAAAGTGGCGAAGTTTTCCGCTATGCTCGCCGCGCGTTATGCGGAATATTAGGCCTTGAACATTCACTGACCTACG
>CAZJRV010000177.1:0-6006 GCA_964548235.1 uncultured Verrucomicrobiota bacterium | reverse complement strand
GAGGATGCAGCATTCTGTGATGAGTGCGGCCATGAGCTCGAGTCCAGTAAACCGGCTCCTGAAGCTCCGGCAGGTGCCGAGAGCGGCAAGGGGTCTCTGATCGGCGAAGGGGCCAGAGTTACCACCACCGACAAGGTTGTGGGGGGTGATTACAAGGAGGGAGATAAATTCTATGGCACCACCAACATAGTTAGGGGCCCCGAATCAGAAGAATTGAAGACGTGCGATATCACCGGACGGGAAGTTAAACGTACGGAGGGAAGAGCCTGCCAGCAGTGTGAACGATGGGTGTGCCTCGATAAGTTTTTGGACAACAAGAACCGATGCCAGAGTTGTGAGGAAAAGGCCGAAGGAAAGTTTATGGTGTTGCTCAAGGATGTGTACGCTGACGGGATAGTGGAGCCGCATGAACGACGGGAGCTAAAGCAACAGGCCTCGGAATGGAAAATCGACCCCGGCCGGGCATTGGATATGGAGAAACCATTCCGGGTGGAGGCAACCCCTCCCCTGGGGACATTCCACCAAATGCAGTTGGAGGAGGCGAAACGGTTGTTGCTGGAAGAATTGGATCCGTTCGGGTGCTGGGAATCTCTGCAGCCGATTTTTGAACAACACCGCAGCCGGCATGATGAGGTTGGCGAAGAGGTGCGCCACTATTATTTGCTATGCAACATCGAGCACGATCCTGCTGCAGCAATGAAATTCACATTAGAAACGCTTGATGAGTACGACGATCCTCATTCGTATTTCATCCAAATGGAATATTTCGAGAGAAAGGGAGACCGGGGGGGGATCCAAAAAGCGATCGGAATGGCGGAGTCCAAGCTGCCCGATCATGCCTGCGTTCAGGGGGCCATAATGAAGCACTGCCTGGATCAGTATGTCATTAACAGATCCAAGACATACATGGATGCGGCTAAGGCCGCATATGAGCAAATGGGATCCGGATTAATGGAATCCTTCATTCCCGCATTGCAGGCCTACTGGTTATACTTGGGATCTGATGACAATGAGGCCTTCCAGCGTGCGGAAGAAAAGGCCGAGTCTGCAGAGGGCGGTTTCTATATTCGAAAGCTTCGTACACAACTCAATGCCAGCAAGCTCTCGCTTGAGGTGAATGGGGCATCATTCGATTGTCATCACGGTGATATTCTTGGTCGGAAAGGGGATGTCGCCAAGGCGCATCTGGGAGCCGTGCCCCATATCCACGGGAAACATGCCGAAGTGTTCTGTTGTTTTGGTCAATGGTACATCCGGGCTTTGCCGGGCACCCAGAATCCCACGTACATTGACGAGCGTCTGGTTGAGCCGGGCGAGCATCACAAAATAACCGGCGAGCACCGGCTCAGGCTGTCGACCCTGTTCGAAGCCAAATTGAAGGTTGTGCCGGTTAACCCCAACGATCGGGTATTATAGGTGAAGGCCAACAAGGTCAACTGGGCTACTCAAGGCGCGTTCATCACCCATCGTGGGCGAGTGTATGATCACAACGAAGATGCCTGTTTCATCCGGGAAGTACATACTGGCGAAGGTATGCTCCATGCTGACACAGTGGATTTTAAAACGAATGAAACTTGTATTGTCGCTGTCGCTGATGGGATTGGAGGAAACTCGGCCGGGGAAATGGCGAGCAAATTGGTTGCGAAGAGTTTTTCAGATTTCAGCCCCGGTGGCCAAGAGGACTTGGCCGAACATCTGAGCGCCGTCAATCGGCAGCTTTACGAAGAAGGCAAGAAAGATTCCATCCTTTCCGGCATGGGGGCTACGGTCGTTGGGCTTTGCTTTGGAGGTGCGGAAACTTTTGCCTTCAATGTCGGGGATGCCCGTGTTTACCGCAGGCAGGATGATTATCTGATGCAGGTCACCAAGGACGACTCCATTGCACAGGTGCTGGTGGATGCGGGCGAGTTGGCTATGGATGAAACACGCAGCAAAAACCTGCATCAGCTTACGCAAGCCATTGGCGGATCGGTTGAGGAAAAAGGCATCGATCCTCACACTTACCCGCTTAAAATTTCAAATCAGGCTTCGTTTCTGATTTGCTCGGACGGATTGCACGACATGGTTTCCCTTGATGACATGGAGGCTATCATGGCCAAAGAAACTTCCCCGGGTGACCGTGTAAATGGCTTATTTCAAGCGGCCCTGAAAGGTGGAGGTGAGGACAACATCACCATCATCTGGCTGGATGTGGAACACGTCTCTTTAAGAACTGAGCTGCGCGGTAAACAACTGAAGATCGAAATGAATAAGGATGAAATCTTTGAGTTGTCTTTTAAAGCGGAAAGCGTGTTGCTGGACGGGCAAGATGAAACTCCTTACTCGGTGCAAGGGACAACAGTTCTACTCTCCGAAACTGAAGAGCAAATTGAATTTGCGAACGAGCACGGAGTTTCCGTTGGGGACGAGCTGGTGTTCAAAGAAAAGGGCAGTGCCGCTGTTAAGTACAAAGTCACCGAGATCAAGTAATCTCGCGTTAGCTAATTCATCGCACCTCAGCTCTGCCTGACGGTTCTCCGTCATTCACATAAAACCGCTTAAACAATCTTCCGAAGCGATTCGTAGATCCAATGCATGGCCAAAGTGTCCATGCTGCAGTACGCCCGCAACTGTTCGCGTACCTGTTGGCGTTCATCATCCGAAGCTTCTTCAAAGTAGACCCGATAGAACTCTGCCCCGGCACTGACACCATCCTGAATTTGTAACTCCTCATATCCCGCTCCAGTCAACGCTGGCAACACTGCCTTGATTGAGGCACTCCCCTTTTGCGTCGGGTGGTAGTATGAAAACGCCCGAAATGGCACCAGCAAATCCACAATGCGAGGGCGCAAAGCTTCATACCATTCGGCATATTCCGGCATGGCCTCACAACATTCCTTAAGCCGGGCTTTCTCAAAAGCCGCATTGTAGGTCACAATCGATCCGTGTTGCCCTAAATTGGCAACCAATTGTTCCATGAACTTCCTGCGCGGGTCGCTGGTATCTTCGGCCAAATATTCGGAGTGTATCGGGTCGGCGCCCGCTTTATCTACTCGATGGAGGGAAAACTGAAACGGCACCTGCTGGTATGGCCGTACACCTTCGTACAAAGGCATGGCCGGGCCAAATGTTTCGAAATCCAGATGATAGAGCGGGTACTGCAGCTTGCTCATGAACAATCCCAACTTCTTGCGATCAATATGCGGTTGGCCACTTTTCACCGTGTCGTACTGAATGCGTTGTCGCCAAGTAAGCCGATCCAAACAATCAATCTTGGCAATATCCGTAATCCCCCGCTCAAATAATTCCCAAGCTAAGTTGCCTCCGCGGTACAGCGTGAAAACATTGTTCTCCGGTAATGAAGCCCAGCAATGGCCTTTCAGGTCACACTTGTAGGGCACGTTGCAGTGCCGGCCTATAGGCACCTCAGGCGCTGATTCTTGCGCCAGAATTGGTTTTAGGTGAGCGAGCGTCTCGGTAACCCACCCGGATAAATGTTCAATTCTACCCGTCAATGGAGCTATTGCAAGAAGCTGTCCGGGATCTACCTGTACTCCCATACTGTATCGGTTGGATACATGAATCAGAAAACAATCCCTGATGTTCAGCCCGAACGCTTCGGCCACATGCTTTTGAAAAGCAACATCATGCAGGTGTACGTCCTTGACCGAGGTAGAGCTTTTTACTTCGTAAATATCCCACTGCCCATCTCCCACTGGATTAAGAACATCAATTCTCCCGTACGCCCCCTGATGAAGAACCGAGGCTTCAAACAAAGGCTTTCGATTTGCCAATACCTCGAGGGTGGACTGGGCCGCTGCCTCGAGATCACGAGGGTTTTGGTTGGGCACCTCCATGCCATTGGGAAACAATTGCTTGGCCAGCTCACCGATCACATTGCCCTGATTGAAGCGAAACTGAGTCGCTGCATCCGCTTTGGGGAAATGCGGTCTTCCATGGTAATAGTACCAAAATAATTTCTGGCATTGCACGCCATTCAGAAAGCCTGTTTTTGAGATAAACCCTGATGCTTTCCCCGTCACAGCACTTTCTGTCGAATCCATAACCTCCGTCCCGCAGTTTTCGCAAAACTGCGCGCTTGCGGTTAATTCAAAACCGCACTCCTCACAAAACCGCTGGATCATTGTTGTGTTGATAGGCTGCTATTTACATTAGTCTCAAATTTTCGTGCCACAACTTTCGCAAAAGGCTGAATCCGGATCGTGAAGTGTTGTGTTACAAACAGGGCAGGTTTTTGGCATTGTTCGAATTGGCTTACCTATTATAACAGGAGGTACCGGATCGTCGCCAATAACAGGGGGCCCCGGATCGTCGGCAATTACGGGAGGTGCCATATTATGAAGAGAACTCGGAACTACAGCCCCCAACATCTCCAATGCAGGCTTCCAATCGTCCATTCCTTCTTGCCAAAGATAATCCGTCTCTAAGATCAGCCCGTCTTGAGCCATCTGTTGTGCTTCACTCAAAGCATAAGGCCCCATCTGTTCTCCTTGCCTCGAAATTAATACGGAAACTTCTTTAAGGGGAGTAGCATGTACCGGGTCAGGAGGCCCAAAGTTTTGGTAATTCTTTAGGCGTAATGTCTCAATACGTTCAGCTTTCAAACGTTCGGTTATTCCTTTGATCGACTCCACGAGTGTGGAGAAATCCACCCCCATGCCGGTAACATCTAATCTGATATTTTGTTGCTTACCTGATGTGGTCGCCTCGAGACTCATGATCTTCGAAAATAATCCGTCTTTTCCAACTTTTACCCCTTTAAGTTGGTTCCACTCAACACACGTGACCTGGGGGACATTATTCATGTGCCTGTATCTCATCCCCCATGAAGTGAGCAAAAGGCAATCACCACATCCACCCATAACCGTTAGATCCACCAAGACAATGGCCGTTTCTCCCGGGGCAGTTTTGAGATGTGTCAGAGCTCCTGCCAGTTTATCTGCTGGAATGCTCTGGCCATAAAGATTGGCGAACATTTCATTCTGGTCGCTCTGAATATACTCAACCCAAGGCGAGAAAGATTCTTCGAAAAGCTTATCCCAAGGTACAGGATCACTCTGATTGTCCGAAGGACGCGAAATTGCAGGCTCTGATGGGTTAGTATCCGACTGATATCGCCCCTGCTTCTCCCGAGAAGACAGTGATTCTTCTATCTGTCTATTCTTTAAGTCTGAGGGGCGTTTGCTCCAGCCAACGCTATCAGCTACATCAGCGCCATTCATTATTCTTTTAATTAACAGGCTAACTTTCGCACCTCCTGTATTCCTCCCTTTAAGATGCCCAGCCTGAAGGGTGATGGTCTTTATTTTGAGCTGATGGTTTACTAGGGTGCCGGAACTGTTTATATATTCTACGTAACAAGCCCCTTTTTCCACCAAGCTACGCATTGGTTTGGCTTCAGCCATCTTGCTGGCTGATACCACAGCGACCACATCCAAATACTGTGCTTGTTGAGATTGGATAATGGATTGGATTGTTTCATTTTCCTCCAGAGCTGCCGGCAATGAGTTGGTCAACACCTCCTGCCAAAGTGGGTTAATTTCCTCCCAGTTGTTGGAGGCAATGAGTTTCTCGGCCAATTCCCAGTCCATCTCCAATCCGAACCCCTTGAGGTATTCCATGGAATCAAGCTGGTACTTCTCCTGGGGAGTGAGGAAGAGCCCTTCATCACAACAAATCAGGACAAGCTGCTCCACCTGCCCCACCTCGCCCTTATCCAACAAAGCCTGTAACTTTTCATCCTTCGCCCCCACATATTCTCCGGCTTCAAACTTCTGCCAAAGGGCCTTAAACCGCGCATTCCGCTCCTCTTCACTTTGCAGGATTAATTCATCAACCTGATTCTCATCCACCGGAACACCCAGCGCCAGGACTGCATCCGACCACGCTTTGCAGCCATCCCTTGCCTCTATGAGTGACCTCTTCCCCGTCAGTCGCTCCTGCCAGGCCGACAGAGGGCCTTTGAGGATTTTCATGGCTTCTCCGGGGTTGGCCGCCATCCATTCC